>DPWD01000344.1:0-8319 GCA_003526465.1 Hyphomonadaceae bacterium | reverse complement strand
TGGCGCGCTATGCGGCGCGCCTCGTTGAAGCGCGGAGCAAGAACTGAATGGCGGCCAAGCCATCCCCCATTGCCGATTTCAAGCGCGCCATTTCGCCGATTCCCGAGATCATCGAGGAAGCGCGCGAAGGGCGCATGTTCATTCTCGTGGACGAAGAGGACCGCGAGAACGAGGGCGATCTCGTCATCCCCGCGCAATTCGCGACACCGGCGCAAGTGAACTTCATGGCCAAGCATGGGCGGGGCCTGATCTGTCTGGCGCTTACGCCAGAGCGCACGCAGCAGCTGGGACTGGCGCCGATGACGCCGCGCAATCAGACCCGTATGGGCACTGCCTTCACGGTGTCCATCGAGGCGCGCGAAGGCGTGTCGACCGGAATTTCCGCGCACGACCGCGCACACACCATTGCTGTGGCCATCGACGCCAGCAAGGGCGCAAACGACATCGTTTCGCCTGGGCACGTGTTTCCGCTGACGGCGCGCGACGGCGGCGTGTTGACGCGCGCGGGGCACACCGAGGCCAGCGTCGATATTTCGCGTCAAGCCGGGCTCAACCCATCGGCGGTGATTTGCGAGATCATGAACGATGACGGCACCATGGCGCGGCTGCCGGAACTGGTCGCCTTCGCGCAATTCCACAATCTCAAGATCGGCGCCATCGACGAGCTGATCGCCTACAGGCGTGTCACCGAGCGCTATATCGAGCGGGTTCTGGAAACACCGTTTGAGACGAGCGTCGGTTCTGGATTCAGTTTGGTGATATTCCGCAATCGGCTGGACGATATAGAGCACGCGGCGCTCGTGAAGGGCGAGATCAAGGCCGACCAGCCAATTCTTGTTCGCGTACACCGCGTCGATTTCGCCGCTGATGTCATGGGCGGCCTGGGCGCGCGCGCGAGTCTGGTGGAGCGTTCTCTGGCCGAGATCGACAAGGATGGCGCCGGCGTCCTGGTGCTGCTGCGCGAGTTCGAGCCCATTTCGAAGCGCTATTCCGGAGTTGAGCCCAGCCCCGAGGAGGCGGCCGACAACGCCAACCGCATGATTGGCGTCGGCTCCCAGATTTTGCGCGAACTCGGGGTGCGCCGCATGGTGGTGCTGGCCAACACGCCGCGGAAACTGGTTGCGCTCGAAGGTTATGGGCTTGTGGTCGACGGTTGGCGCGGGTTCGCGCCGTGAAGGACGTCGCAAGGGCCGCTCCAGTGAAGGTCCCGGGCGCACGCCTGCTTGCGGTTGTTGCGCCGTATTATTCCGACATCGCCGCCCACTTGCGGCGCGGCGGGGAGGCGGCGGCGAATTTGGCTGAAGCATCGATCGAATTTGTGTCAGTGCCCGGCGCGTTCGAGATTCCAGCGGCGATCCTGCACGCATCCAGATCGGGCGCTTACGACGGATACGTCGCGCTTGGCTGCGTAGTGCGCGGCGCGACCAGCCATTACGACTATGTCTGCGGCGAGAGCGCGCGCGCGCTGATGGACCTCTCCATCCGCGAGGGCCTCGCTATCGGTTATGGCATTCTCACCGTGGAAAATCTCGCCCAAGCGGAAGTGCGCGCCGATCCCGGGCGTGGCGACAAAGGCGGAGAAGCTGTCGCCGCCGCATTGGCGATGGTCGCGCTGAAGCGGCGTTTTGCTGGGTCTGGGCGATGAGCCCCGAACAACAGCAGGCGCGCCGCGCCGCGCGTCTCGCCGCGGTGCAGGCGCTCTACCAGATGGAATTGGGCGGCGCCACGAGCGCCGAGGTGATCGCCGAGTTCGACGCCGGCAAGCTGCCGCGCCACAGCGAAGCGGCGCTGACCGACGCCAAGGGAGACGCGGTGCTGTTCAAGGCTCTGATCGAAGCGGCGATCAATCGGCAAACCACCATCGACCGCGCGATAGCGCGTCATCTGAGCAAGGGTTGGCGGCTGGAGCGGCTGGACGCGGTGGCGCGCGCCATTCTGCGCGCCGGCGCGGCTGAACTGGAACAACACCGCGAAATTCCCGTCGCGGTGATTATCGACGAATACGTCGAGATCGCGAAATCGTTCTTCGACGGCCCCGAGCCCGGCTTCATCAACGCGACATTGGACGCGTGCGCGAAAGAGTTGCGGGCCGGCGAGGCGGTGGGATGAGGAATGCCGGCTGACGAGTTCGAGATCATTCGCACACTGTTTGCGCCGCTGGCGACGCATGCGGGCGCCCGCGGGCTCGACGACGATGCGGCTGTTCTGGAGAGTGTTGGCAGGCTGGTGATTACCACTGACGCCATCGTGGAGGGCGTCCATTTCCTACCCGACGATCCCATCGACACCATCGCCAAGAAGGCGCTGCGCGTAAATTTATCGGACCTCGCAGCTAAAGGCGCGAAGCCGACAGCGGCGCTGTTGACCCTGATCTGGCCGCACCATCGCCCGGCCGCTCAGATCGCCGATTTTGCGCGCGGCCTGGGGGAGGATTTGCGGCGCTATGACGTCGCCTTGATCGGCGGCGACACCACTGCCACCCCCGGCCCGCTCACCATATCCATCACCGCTTTCGGGGAACCGATGGGTGGGCGCACGCCGTCGCGGGCCGATGCGCGGCCTGGGGAAGATGTATGGCTCACCGGGCCGATTGGCGACGCCTATCTGGGCCTCATGGCATTGCGCGAAGGCGCGCACGAGCAGGCAGAACTCATTGCCCGCTATCGCTTGCCGAACCCACGGGTTGATTGCGCTGGCTTGGTAGCTGAGTGCGCGAGAGCGGCGATGGATGTTTCCGATGGGCTCGTGATCGATGCAGGCAAACTCGCACGCGCTTCCAACGCAGGCACACGCCTTGAACTGGAGCGCGTCCCGATTTCACCCGCTGCACGCTCTTGGATGGAGGGGCGCGCCGCCGCGATCGACCTAGTTTCAGGCGGCGACGATTACGAAATCTTGTTCACCGCGTCGCCAAACGAGCGCGCGAAGCTCGAATCAGCTGGAATGTATCGGATTGGAAACATCGCCGAAGGTAGTGAGGCTGTCCTGGTTGACGCCAATGGTCGCCGGCTAGAACCCGCGCACTCGGGGCATGTCCACAAGTTGGGAAATTAGCGTTTCGCTAACCCTTCCAGCGGAGCTTGCCGCCAAGGAGCATTCCCATGAAGCGCGCGATTGCGATGGCGCTCATCGCATCCACTCTCTTGGCTGGCCTCGCCAACTCAAACGCACTCGCCTCGGGCGCGGCCCCAAAGGCAAAGGCGGAGGGCGGGGAGGATGCAGCGAGCGCCAGCGCCCGCTCGATGGACGCGCCCTACCTGGCAGCGCCGGTAGTGCGCGATGGCCAGCTGACAAACTATTTGTTCGTTTCACTTCGCATCGAAATCGCCAACGGGGTCGACCTTTGGGCCACCCGTGAGAAGGCGCATTTCCTACGCGACGCGCTGGTCCGGGCCAGCCACGCCAACGATCTCGCCGATCCCACCGATTCAAACGCGCTCAACGAAGCCCGCGCGCTGGAAGTATACCGGGCCGCCGCCATCGAGGCGCTGGGCGCGCGGGCCGTCGGGCCGATCACAGTCGTGGCCACCTATTCCAGCCGCGGCGGGGGCGTCTAAGCGGAAATGAGAGCCAGGGCTGCGTTCAGGACGCATTGCCTAGCGCAGCCAGTTTTGGCAGTAACGCGCCCGACCCCTGGGGGAAGCGCAGCCGCTGACTGAATGTCGCGGGGCGGCCAACCCAATTCCCCAACCCGTGCGGGGGTCCTCCCCCGCGCTCCAGGACAGGCAAGATGAACCAAGATTTGATCCTTTGGCTGGTCGTCGCCAGCGGCCTTGTGGCGGCGCTGTACGGCTGGCTCGAAACCCAGGCGATTTCCAAGGCCAGCCCCGGCAATGAGCGCATGCAGGAGATCGCCGCGGCTATTCAAGAAGGCGCCAAGGCGTATTTGAACCGCCAGTATTCGACCATTGGCATGGTGGGCGTCGGCGTTGTCGTCGTGCTCGGGGTGGCGTTCTGGCCGATCTGGCAAATTCCGGTTGGTTTCATCATCGGCGCTTTGCTTTCGGGCGCCGCTGGCTTCATCGGGATGAACGTGTCGGTGCAGGCCAACGTGCGCACCGCGGAAGCCTCGCGTCATTCGCTCGCGGGCGGATTGAAGATGGCGTTCAAAGCAGGCTCGGTGACCGGCATGCTGGTCGCCGGCGGAGCGCTGTTTGGCGTTGCCTTCTATTATCTGCTTCTCACCAGTGGCTTTTTCGGCATCTTCGAGCCGCTTGGCTCCACCCACCGAACCGTCGTCGACAGTCTCGTCGCACTCGGCTTTGGCGCTTCGTTGATTTCGATCTTCGCGCGTTTGGGCGGGGGCATCTTCACCAAGGGCGCCGACGTCGGCGGCGACATGGTTGGCAAGGTTGAAGCCGGCATTCCCGAAGACGATCCACGCAACCCCGCCACAATCGCCGACAACGTGGGCGACAATGTTGGCGATTGCGCCGGCATGGCGGCGGACTTGTTCGAGACCTACGCGGTGAGCGCGGTCGCCACCATGGTGCTCGCCTCGATCCTGTTCCGCGACACCGCTGAAGTGTCCGCGATCATGCTGCTGCCGCTGGCCATCGGCGGCATCGCCATCATCGCTTCCATCATCGGCACGTATTTCGTGCGCCTGGGCCCGTCCAACAACATCATGGGCGCGTTGTACAAGGGGCTGTTCGCCGCGGGCGTACTCTCGGCCGCCGGCCTCTGGGCCGCGATCCAGGTGACGACGGGATGGGGACCGATCGCTGTCGGCTCTGACATCAACGGCAGCGAATTGTTTGGTTGCGGTGTGATCGGCTTGGCGGTGACCGGCGCGATTGTGTGGATCACCGAATATTACACCGGCACCGGCTTCCGCCCGGTGAAAAGCATCGCGAAAGCTTCGGTGTCTGGGCACGGCACCAACGTGATCCAGGGCCTGGCGGTGTCGATGGAATCGACGGCGCTGCCGGCGTTGACCATCGTCGCCGGCATTGTCAGCTGCTACTCGCTCGCCGGCCTGTTCGGCATCGCCATTGCGGTGACGACGATGCTCTCGGTCGCGGGCATCATCGTTGCGCTCGACGCTTTCGGCCCGGTTACCGACAATGCCGGGGGCATTGCCGAAATGGCGGATCTGCCGAAAGAAGTGCGGGTCACCACTGATGCGCTCGATGCGGTCGGCAACACCACCAAGGCGGTCACCAAGGGCTACGCGATCGGTTCGGCGGGCCTGGGCGCGCTGGTGCTGTTTGCGGCCTATTTCGAGGACCTGAAATATTACGCCGCCAATCCCAACGAGTTCCCGTTCTTCGACGGCGTCGCTCCCGACTTCGCGCTGAACAATCCGTACGTGATCGTCGGGCTCTTCATCGGCGGGCTGTTGCCATATCTGTTCGGCGGCTGGTCGATGACGGCGGTCGGGCGCGCCGCTGAAGCGGTGGTCGAGGAAGTGCGCAGGCAGTTCCGCGAAATCCCCGGCATCATGGAGCGCACGGCAAAGCCCGATTACGGCCGCGCCGTCGATATCCTCACCAAGGCGGCGATCCGGGAAATGGTCGTGCCCTCGATGCTGCCGGTGCTTGCGCCGATTGCATTGTTTTTCGCGACCTGGGCGCTTGCGGGTGTGAGCCAGGCGCTGGCTTGCGTGGGCGCGCTGCTGGTTGGCGTTATCGTGACGGGGCTGTTTGTGGCGGTGTCGATGACCTCCGGCGGCGGCGCCTGGGATAACGCCAAGAAGCTGATCGAAGAGGGCCATTATGGCGGCAAGGGCTCCGATGCTCATAAAGCAGCCGTGACCGGCGACACCGTCGGCGATCCCTACAAGGACACAGCCGGCCCCGCAGTGAACCCGATGATCAAGATCACCAACATCGTCGCGCTCTTGCTGCTTGCGGTGCTGGCGCACTGGCACGGGTAGCGCTTGGGTTCGATGAACAACTATGCGGCTGCGATCCTGTGGGGCGGCTTGGCTGCTGGCGCCCTCGATATTGTGTATGCGTTTGTCGTCTATGGACCGCTGAGCTACGGACTGACGCTGACCGAGGTTTTGCAATCGGTGGCGGCAGGCTGGCTCGGGCGCGAAGCCTCCCACGCTGGCGGCTTGGCGACAGCGCTGATCGGGCTTGTAACGCATTTCACGATCGCAACGGCGATGGCGGCGGTGTTCGTAGCCGCCTCCGCACGGCTGACTTTCTTGGCCGCGCGTCCTCTGCTGTGGGGGTTGCTCTATGGCATCGTGCTCTACGTAGCCATGAACTACGTCGTCGTGCCGCTTTCCGCCGCCGGTGCTGAAGGGCAATTTCCGACCAACTTCGCTGACATAAGCGAACGCCTGCGCGCTTCGTTCAGCAAGCTCAAGACCAACCAGGCTTATCCCTGGATGATCTGGGGCACGCTCTTCACCCACACCGTGCTGGTGGGCGCACCGATCGCTTTGATCGCGCGGCGCTTCCTGCGCAGTTAAATCGCTTGCCCCGCGGCCCAGCCGCTCGACCACGCCCATTGGAAATTGTAGCCGCCGAGCCAGCCGGTGACGTCCACGCATTCGCCGATGAAGAAGAGGCCGGGGACGGCGCGGCATTCCATGGTCTGCTGCGAGAGCGCATCGGTGTCGACGCCGCCGACGGTGACTTCGGCTTTGGAATAGCCTTCGGTTCCAATCGGCGTCAGCGGCCAGGCCTTCAGCGTGCGCGCGGCCTCGATCAGCGCTGTGTCCTTCATGTCGCCAATGGTCCCAGTCGGCAGTTTCTCGGCGAACGCGGCGGCGAGGCGTTCGGATAACAGCTCCGCCAGCACGCTTTTGAGCTGCGCCTTGGGTCGTTCGCGTTTGCGCGCCGCGAGTGCGTCATCGCTCGCATCGGGCAGCCAGTCGATGATGATATCCTCGCCTTCGCGCCAATAGGACGACGCCTGCAGGATCGCGGGGCCTGAGAGCCCACGGTGTGTGAACAGCGCTGCTTCGCGGAATGCAGCGCTTCCTGCACGCGCGACGACATTCGCCGACACCCCGCTTAGTGGCCGCATCCAAGCGAGATCGTTTTCGCTGAACATGAGCGGAACTAGGCCGGGGCGGGCGGGGACGAGCGGGACGGCAAATTGCTTGGCGACGTCGAATGCGAAAGGGGTTGCGCCGAGCTTGGGGATGGAGAGCCCGCCTGTGGCGATAGCGAGCGTTTCGCTTTCGAACGCGCCGTGGCTGGTTTCAACAACGAAGCGCTCTGCGCGGCGAATTTCGGCGATCTGGCAGCCAACTCGAATTTCGACGCCGCCAGCCGCGCACTCGTCGAGCAGCATGCGCGCGATCCTCGCCGAGGAGCGCGCGCCCTCGCAGAAGAGTTGGCCCAGCGTCTTTTCGTAGAAGGCGATGTGATGCTTGTTCACCAACGAGATGAAATCGGCGGGCATGTGCCGCTTCAGCGCCGAACGCGCAAAGTGCGGGTTGGCGGAGAGATAGCGGCTGGGATCGCCCGCGTTGAGATTGGTGAAATTGCAGCGCCCGCCGCCAGAAATCAGAATTTTCGCGCCGACCTCGCTGTTGCGCTCCAGCACCAGCACGCGCCGTCCGCGTTTGCCCGCGTGTAACGCCGCGTAGAGGCCGGCAGCGCTCGCGCCAATGATGATGGAGTTGTACGAGTTCACCAAACCCATCCGTCATTCCGGGGCGGCCATAGGCCGAACCCGGAACCCAGGGGCCGCAAGCGCCGCGTTCTACGATCCCCTGGATTCCGGATCGCGCTCCGCGCGTCCGGAANNCCGTTCTCTCCGTACTCCGCCGCCAGCATTTCCACAATCGCCGGCGCTACTTCTTCCGGCGTTGGCAGCGTGAGCGGGTCCTCTCCCGGGTATGCTTTCGCACGCATGGCGGTGCGGGTGGGGCCGGGGTTAAAGAGATTGGCGCGGATGGGCGTGACCGCACATTCGGCGGCGTAGCTCGCGACCAACGTTTCAAGCGCAGCCTTGCTCGCGCCGTACGGCCCCCAATAAGCTTTGGGATTGCGCGCGGCGCTGGAGCTGAGAAAAACGGCGCGTCCGGCCTCGGAGGCGCGCAGCAGTGGGTGCAAGGCGCGGATCAGCCGCCAGTTCGCGGTGAAGTTCACCGTCATCACTTCGTCCATGAGTGCGGGGCTGGCCTGATGCGCCGGCGTGAGCGAACCGAGCACGCCGGCGCAGGCGGCCAGGCCATCGAGCTTGCCGAAGCGCTCGAACAAAGCGCCGCCGAGGCGATCGATGCCGTCAAGATCGCGCAGATCGAGGGGGACAAGTGTCGCTTCACCGCCTAGCGCTTTGATCTCATCGTCGAGCTTTTCCAGCGCCTTCTGCGCGCGCGCGGTCGCCACCACGCGCCAGCCCAGGCGCGCG
>DPWD01000258.1 GCA_003526465.1 Hyphomonadaceae bacterium | reverse complement strand
GACGTCGACGGCGTCTACACCACCGATCCGCGGATCGTGGCCAAGGCGCGGCGGCTGGAGAAAATTTCCTACGAGGAAATGCTGGAAATGGCCTCGCTCGGGGCCAAGGTGCTGCAGACCCGCTCGGTCGAGCTTGCGTTCGCGCAGCGGGTCCCGGTGCGGGTCTTGTCGAGTTTCGTGGAGCCGGGGGCGGACAATCCCGGCACGCTGGTGTGCTCAGAGGAAGAGATTGTGGAAAAGCAGGTGGTATCGGGTGTCGCCTATTCCCGCGACGAGGCCAAGGTGACGCTGCTGGGCGTGGAGGATCATCCCGGGATCGCCGCCGAGATATTCGCGCGCCTGGCTGACGCCAACATCAATGTCGACATGATCGTGCAGGCCGAGGCGCGCCAGCCGGGACGCCAGAACATGGTGTTCACTTGTCCCGACCGCGAGGCCGGCCGCGCGGTCGAAGTTATCAACAGCGTGCGCGACAAGATCGGCGTCGAGGACATCCATGTGCGCCGCGATGTCGCCAAAGTCTCGGTCATAGGCATCGGCATGAAAAGCCAGGTAGGGGTGGCCAAGACCATGTTCGCAGCCCTTGCACAAAAAGGCGTCAATATAGAAGCCATCGCCACTTCCGAGATCAAAATCTCGGTTTTGATCGATGCGGCCTATACCGAGCTTGCGGTGCGGGCCCTGCACACCGCTTATGGGCTCGACGCGGCCTGAGGTCTGGAAGGGAGACGCCTTAGAAAGAAATGGTCGGTTCTGCGGGCACCGGCGGATCGAGGATCCTGCTGCGCAAGCTGCGCGAGATCATGGAGGCGGGCGGGTCTGCGCAAGAGCGCTTGGACCGTTTCGTCGTCATGATCGCATCGACCATGGTCGCCGACGTCTGCTCGATCTATCTGAGCCGCGGCGCCGCGCACGAATTGTTCGCCACCGAGGGGCTTGACCGCACCGCCGTGCACCGCACGCGGCTCAAGATCGGCGAGGGCCTGGTCGGCCTGGTGGCCGAGACCGCCCAGCCGCTCAACATCGCAGACGCCCCCCATCACGCGCGCTTTTCCTACCGGCCCGAGACCGGCGAGGATGCGCTCAGTTCGTTTCTCGGCGTTCCCATCGTGCGCTCGGAGCGCACGTTCGGCGTGCTGGTGGTGCAGAACCGTGTCTCGCGGCTTTACGGCGAGGACGAGGTCGAGGCGCTGCAGACCATCGCCATGGTGCTGGCCGAAATGGTCGCCTCCGGCGCCTTCGGGGCGCTCGGCGAAATCGGCGAAGTTGAGGCGCGTCCGAGCAAGCCGGAGGTGCTAACCGGCCGTTCGTTTTCCGAAGGGCTCGCCATTGGCGTGGCGGTGCTGCACGAGCCTCACGCCCCGCTTGGACGCGTGATCGCCGACGACCCCGTGAAGGAAGAAGCACGCCTCGACGCCGCGCTGGGCCAAGTTCGCGATGCGCTGGCGCAGCTGATCGCCGGCGATCCAGGACGGCTCTCGGGGGCATCGCGCGAAGTACTCGAGACATTTCAGCTCCTGGCCAGCGACCCCAGCTGGGAAGCCAAGCTCAAGCACGGCGTGCGCGCGGGACTGTCCGCGGATGCGGCCGTCGAGCGTATTCGCGGCGAGCACCGCACCAAGCTCAATGCCGCGCGCGATCCCTATTTGCGCGAGCGGTTGCACGATCTGGAGGATCTGGACAATCGCTTGCTGCGGGCGCTGGCCGGGGTGGACACCGGTGCGGCGCAGGCCTTGCCCGAGGGCGCAATTCTCATCGCCCGCGAACTAGGGCCGGCGGAATTGCTGGATTATGGCGCGCTATTGAAAGGCGTGGCGCTGGAGGCTGGCGCCAATACCGCTCACGCCGCCATCGTGGCGCGCGCCATGGGAATCCCCATGGTGGGCTTGCTGCCTGGCCTATTGTCACGCGTGGAGGCGGGGGATGCGCTTATCCTCGACGGCGAGCGCGGGGAGGCGCGGCTGCGGCCCGAGCCAGCCGTCACCGCCGCCTATCGGCAACGGCTCAGCCTCCGTTCGGCGCGGGCGGCCGAGTTTGCACGCTTGCGCGACACCCAAGCGGTCACCATCGATGGGGAGCGGGTGACGCTGCTGTTGAACGCGGGCCTCGCGCTTGACGTGCATCATTTGGACGATGTCGGCGCCGAAGGCATTGGCCTGTTTCGCACCGAGTTCCAGTTCATGGTGTCGGAGACCCTGCCCGGTTTGCAGGGTCAAACGCTGCTCTATCGCGACATCCTCGAACATGCCGGCGACCGTCCTGTGACCTTCCGCACCCTCGATTTGGGCGGCGACAAAGTGTTGCCCTACGTCGCCGCCGAGCGGGAGGAGAACCCGGCCCTGGGCTGGCGCGCGATCCGCATCGGGCTCGACCGCTATGGGCTGTTGCGCTTCCAATTGCGGGCGCTGATCAAGGCGGCGGGCGGAAAGCGGCTGCGGGTTATGTTCCCCCTGGTGACCACGGTCGGCGAGTTCGACCGCGCGCGCGCATGGGTGGACCGCGAACTGAAGCGCCAGAAAGCCCTCGGCGGGCCGCTGCCGGAGCAAGTTGAAGTCGGGGTGATGGTTGAGGCGCCGGCGCTGGCGTGGTCCATCCCCATGCTCAAGGGGCGGGCCGACTTTCTCTCGATCGGCACCAATGACCTGATGCAATATTTCTTCGCCGCCGACCGCGGCAACGCCCGGGTCTCCGAGCGCTACGATGTCCTAAGCCCGCCGGCTCTCAAATTCCTGAAGCGCATACGCGAGGACGCCGACGCCGCCGGTCTGCCGATCTCGATTTGCGGCGAGGCCGCTGGTCGCCCGCTGGAGGCGCTCGCTTTCCTCGCTTTGGGCTATCGGCGACTCTCAATGCCTGCGTCAGGGATAGGACCGGTGAAGAAATTGATACTGTCGGCGAATTCACGTGCGCTCGCGCGCGAATTGGAACCGCTGCTCGACAGCCGGGCTGACACTTTGCGGGGAGAAATCGCGAGAATCGCTGGAGAGCATGGCGTTTCGCTGTAATTGCCGCCCGCGCCGCGTTGAGTAAGCTTTGATTCAGAGTTACACTTTAGCGCTGGCTTAAAATTTGCCCTAAAAACTCTATTTGGTTCCCGAGGAGGGGCCAGAGCGCTGATGCTGCAGCCAATCCCCAACGAAGCCCCGCAACCGAGCGAGGCCGAAGCCCACGAGGAGCGCGCGCCCGTGGCGGCGGTGGACCCCGGCTGGCGTGCGGGCCAAAAGCTTGCACAAGCCCGCTTGCGGCGCGGCTGGAGCCTCGATGAAGTGGCCGAGCGCATCCGGGTGCGGCGCGAGTTCCTCGAAGCGCTCGAGGACATGAACATGAAGCTGCTGCCTGGGCGAGCGTACGCCTTGGCGTTCCTGCGCTCCTACGTCCGCGAACTTGGCCTCGATGAGCGCGCGATCGTCGAGCAGTTCCAGGAAGAATCTGCGCTGACGCGCGAGGACGCCTCCAAGCAAATCAGAGCGCCCGCCTCGAAGCCTCGTCGCGACCGCCCGTGGATGGCGGCTGCTGTGTTGGTGGCCCTTTCAGCGGGGTTCGTGGTCTGGCGCGCGGTGCCGCGCACCGAGGAACCAGCGGCTGTGACCGAGGCTGCTGGGCCCGATGCTTCAAACGTCACCGCCGCAGCCCCTAGCGCGCTGCCTGAGGAGGCGCGCGTGGTCGAAATCCGCGCGCTGGCGCAGGCCCAGCTGGAAGCGCGCGGGCCGGACGGCACTGTGTTCTTCTACCGCACGCTTCAACCCGGGGATGTGTATCGACCCGACCCCAGCCCAGGTTGGACGCTGCATGCGCGCGACGGCGGCGCGTTCGAACTTTACGTCAACGGCGCGCCGGCAGGCCTGCTAGGAACTGCTGGGATGCCGGTGCTTGGTCGCCCGATCGACAATGTGCAGCCGCTGACTCACGCGCAGTTGGCCCCACCGAATAGTTAGAGCGCCGCCCCACGAGCGCCGGCTTCCAGCGGGCGTATGGTGCTTTTCATTTTGCATCGGCGCCTCTAGGTTGGAGCGCGCACCTCCGGGTGCGCATCTTTCCCCGAGAAGCGGGCCTCACGGCCCGCGGGCGCGGTGGGAGCCGCGCGCTCCAACCTGGAGAGGACAGCGCTGGCCGATGGGACAATGCCGGGCCATATAGGAACTCCATAAGAGGGTCCCATGGACGGCGCGCACGCCGATCTTCACCACATCCGCCCGTGGCGGCGGATCGAGCGGCGGCGCTCGCGCAAGATTCGCGTAGGCAGCGTCGAGGTCGGCGGCGATGCGCCGATCAGCGTGCAGTCGATGACCAACACGTCGACCGCCGATGCAGCGGCGACGATTGAGCAAATCCGGCAGCTGGAGGCGGCGGGCGCTGACATCGTGCGCGTGTCTTGTCCGGATGAGGACTCAACCGCCGCCTTCGCCAAGATCGCGCGCGAAGCCAAGGTTCCCTTGGTGGCCGACATCCACTTCCACTATCGCCGCGCCATCGAAGCAGCGGCGGCAGGCGCGGCGTGTCTGCGTATCAATCCCGGCAATATCGGCAACGCCCAGCGCGTGCGCGACGTGATCCAGGCGGCCAAGGATCATGGCTGTTCCATCCGCATCGGCGTCAATGCCGGCTCGCTGGAAAACCACTTGCTGGAAAAATACGGCGAGCCGTGTCCGCGGGCGATGGTGGAGAGCGCGCTCTATCACGCAGCGCTGCTCGAAGAGCACGATTTCCGCGAGTACAAGATCAGCGTCAAAGCTTCTGATCTGTTCCTTACTGCTGCCGCCTATCAGCAATTGGCGGAAGCCACCGACGCGCCCTTGCACCTCGGCGTCACCGAGGCGGGCGCGTTGCGCTCGGGCACGGTGAAATCCGCCATCGCCATGGGCTCGCTTCTGTGGGCCGGCATCGGCGACACCATCCGCGTCTCGCTCGCCGCCGATCCGGTGGAGGAGATCAAGGTCGGCAACGATCTGCTCAAGAGCATGGGCCTGCGCCAACGCGGCGTCACCATCATCGCTTGCCCGTCATGTGCGCGGCAGGGCTTCAACGTCATCGAGACGGTGGAGATTTTGGAAGCGCGCCTCGCTCACATCGCCGAACCGATCACGCTGTCGATCATCGGCTGCGTAGTCAACGGCCCGGGCGAAGCGCTGATGACGGACCTGGGATTCACCGGCGGCGGCAAGGGCGCGGGGATGGTTTATGTCGCGGGGAAACAGGATCATAAGCTTGAGAACGCGGAGATGGTTGAGCATATCGTGGGACTGGTGGAGAAGCGGGCGGGGGAGATGCGCACGAAATGAGCTTTGCTGGTGCTCCGGCATTTGGACCAACACCCGATGGGCGTTGCATGCTGCAGTTTTTCGACGCGCGGTCTGAATACTCGTTTGAGGCTATCGTAAAGGGTCTACGCGACATCGGGGCCCAGATCGGTCCAACCGCTGTCGTGCCGGAGGAAGGTTTCGTCGCGGATGGCATATGGAACAACCACCGGATCACCATTGGATACCGAAATGAGGACGGCTCGCATATTGTCGCGCCGTCACGAGCAGTCGCTGAGCAAATTCTTGAGCGGTTGGATTACTTGGCCGCCGGCGCGTGACGCCATTCTCGTGGTGGCGGCTCAACCCTCCACATCCCGCAATCGCAGCGAAACCTTCGGCAGCAGCGCCGACGCCAGCGTCTCCTCCGCCGCGTGCTCGCTCTCCGACCCATAGCGTCCGCCCGCTGGCGCGCCGTAGCGATGCGTCACCAGCGTCTGCGCGTTCACCACCCAATAATCGCGCACGCCGTGGCGCGCATAGATCCGCGCCTTGCGGCCGCGATCTTTCTTGAGAGACTTATCGGCGACTTCGATCACCAGGAGCGCGTCGGGACCGCGCACGAGATGCCCTTCGAATTCGCGCGGATAGACGATGATGTCGGGGAGCGTGCAATCGCCATCCGGCTCAAGGTAGAAGCTCGGCCTGCTGTCGATCCAATAGGCATCGCCAAGTTGACAGAAAATCGCTCTCAATAGCCAACGCTTCGCACGCATGTGCGGAGGACTTGGCGCTTCCGATTCGACGACCTCCCCGTCGATCACCTCGTAACGGCGCTCGTCGTCGAGAATGCCGGCGTCCAGCATCCGGCTCACGTCCGATGCTGTGAAGCGCACGCGCTGGTCCGCCTCCTCTTGGCCGGGGCGGGCGAGGGTGTCGGTCATGGTGGAGAAGCTAGCACGCCGCCATGTAGTCCGCCACGGGCATGGACGCGCGATAGCATCGTTCGGTAGATCATTACCCCATGAAACTCTATTTCTCCCCCGCGTCCCCCTTCGCCCGCAAATGCCGCATTCTCATCCGTGAGAAGGGCATGCTCGGCCAGGTGGAAGAAGTCCGCGCCGATCCGATCGGCGGCGACGGGGCGCTCAATGCGGTGAACCCGCTCGGTCAAGTGCCAGCGCTGATTGACGATGCTGGTGTGGCGTGGAGAGATAGCCCGCTCATCTGCGCGCGCCTCGATGCGCTTGCGCCGACGCCGCGCTTCATCCCTGAAGGCGAGGCGCGCTGGAGCGTGCTGCGCCGTGAAGTGATCGCCGACGGCGCCATGGAGCAGGGCGTCAAAATTCGCCTCGAATTGCTGCGCCCCGATGGCGAGCGTTCCTCCGCCTGGATCGCGCGTTGGCGTGCAGGCATTCTGCGCAGTCTCGACGCCGCCGAGGCGCAGGCCGACAGCGCGTTCGACCTTGCCGCGGTGGCGACTGTCTGTGCTCTGACCTGGCTCGATCTGCGTTTCCCCGACCTCGATTGGCGCACGGCGCGGCCGAAGCTCGCGGCTCTCCAGACGGCCTTGGAGGCGCGTGCGAGCTTCAGCGATACCGCGCCTAGTTAGAGCGCGGTCGACAAGCCCCCACCAATCGCCCATATGAGTCGCTCGGAGGCCCCATGCTGCAGCAGCATCTGCAGGAGACATACCAATATCTGTTCGACACCGCGCACCGGGCGTTGCGCGAGGGGACTTCGTTTGCCCCCTTTGGCGCTGGCATTCGCAAGAGCGGCGAGCAGATCCACACCAATGTCGATTTGGCGATCGAGCAATCGGCGCCTGCCGACCACATCTCGGGCTTGATCGCGGGCTTTCGCGCCGACGATGGCGAGCATGGGCTGATCGCGGCGGGCCTCGTATTCGACGGGCGCGCCAGCAGCGATGACGCCACCGCGCTCTGCTTTCATATTGAGGGCGCCAACGGGCGGGCCGTGGAGGTGATCGTGCCCTATGCGCGGTTAGTCACCGAGATCGCCTTCGACGCCCCGGTTGTGTCGGAAGTGCAGCCGGAAATCTTCATCGACGTGATGTAGCTGACATGAGCGATTTTGCCCGTCTGGAACGCCGCCTGGCGCAGGCGGCCGATCGCTTCGAGCGCGTCGAGGCCCGCCTCGGCGCGGCTACCGATGGCGCCGAGATCGTGCGCCTCGGCCAGGAACACGCTGAACTCAAGCCGCTGGTGGACGCTGTCGCCGCGGTGCAAGCGCTGCGCGCCGAGATCGCCGGCCTGGAGACGATGGCCAGGGAAAGCGATGCCGAGATGGCCGCACTCGCTTCGGCCGAACTGAACGCAGCCAAAGAGCGCCTGCCCGGCTTGGAGCAGGCGGCATTGGTCTTGCTCGCGCCCAAGAACAAAGACGAAAGCGCCTCCGCCATCTTAGAGGTCCGCGCCGGCACGGGCGGCGATGAAGCAGCGCTGTTCGCCGGCGACCTGCTGCGCATGTACCAGCGCTACGCCAGTCAGAGGCGTTGGCGTTTCGAGTTGGAGACCGTTTCGGAAACCGGCCTGGGCGGGGTGAAAGAAGCGGTGGCGAGCGTCACCGGTGCTGGTGTGTTCGGACGCTTGCGCTTCGAAAGCGGCGTTCATCGCGTCCAACGCGTACCCGAGACCGAGGCAGGGGGACGCATCCACACATCGGCGGCGACGGTGGCGGTGCTGCCCCAGCCGGAAGGCGATCTAGACATTGTAGTCGAGGACAAGGACATCCGCATCGACACCATGCGCGCCTCTGGCGCTGGCGGCCAGCACGTCAACAAGACCGACAGCGCCGTGCGCATCACCCATATTCCCTCCGGCATTGTAGTGGTCGCGCAGGAAAAATCACAGCATCAGAATCGCGCCAACGCCATGAAGGTGTTGAAAGCCAAGCTCTACGATGCCGAGCGCGAGCGCCAAGCCCGCGAACGCGCCGCCGAACGCAAGGGACAAGTGGGATCGGGCGACCGCAGCGAACGCATCCGCACTTACAATTTTCCGCAAGGGCGCGTCACCGATCACCGCATCAATCTGACGGTGTACAATCTACCAGAAGTGATCGACGGAGGCGGGCTTGATCCCATCCTCGATGCGCTGGCCGCAGAGGATCAGGCGCGCAAACTGGCGGCGCTTGAAGGCGAGGAAGACTAGTGCGGGGGAAAGTCGACGCCTTGGCGCGTCACCCCTTGAAGGGGTTTACGCCTGAATTGCTGGAGCGGGTCGTTCTGCGGGCGGATGAGGGGTTCCCGTTCGACCGCGTCTTCGCGGTTGAGGACGGCCCCTCCGGGTTTGACCCAGATGCGCCGGCGCATATGTCGAAAATGAAGTTTGCAGTGCTGGCGAAGATTGCCGCGGTTGCTCAGGTGCGCACGCGCTTTGACGACGCCTCTGGCGTGTTTCACGCGCAGGCGCCGGGCGCGGCGCCAATCAGCGTGCGGTTGTCGGACGGGGCCGATCGCACTCGCCTCGCGGCATGGCTGACAGATTTTCTAGGGGACCGCGTTCGAGGCCCGCTGCGCGTGTTGCCGGCGCCAAATGCGCACCGCTTCTTCGATCACCCGCACGGCGCGGTGTCGCTGATCAACGTGGCCAGCGTTCGCGGTATCCAGGATCGCATCGGCCTACCAGTCGATCCATTGCGCTTTCGCGCTAATATCTACGTTTCAGGCTGGCCTGCATGGTGCGAGCGCGGAAGCGCCAGCCGCATCAAACTGGGCGCCGCTACCGCGCGCGTGTTCGCGCCGATCACGCGCTGCGCGGCGACCCATGTGGATCCCGCTCTAGGTGAGCGCGACATCGACATGGTTGAGGTCCTGAACAGTCAATTCGGCGCCAACGTGTGCGGCGTCTACCTTCACATTGAGGCAGGCGGTGAATTGAAGCGCGGCGACGAAGTAGCGTTGCTGGCGTGAGCGCGACCCTCGTCTCTCTCTGGACCGATGTGCGCAAACGCCTCGAAGCGGCGGGGGTGGAGACCCCAGTGCTCGACGCGCGCCTCCTCGTCGAAGCCGGCGCGCAGGTCTCGCGGCTCGAAGCCGCCTTCAGGAACGAGCAGATCGAGCTGCCGCTCGGCCCCCGCCGCTAGTACCCGCTTTCCGAAGTTCGTATGACGGCGCCGCACCTTCTTAAACGAACTTCGGAAAGCAAAGGGTACTAGCAAGCTTATTGCTCTAGTACCGCTTTCTATCTG
>DPWD01000248.1 GCA_003526465.1 Hyphomonadaceae bacterium | reverse complement strand
TATGCGCGTTCCGCCCGCCGCCCGCAACGCGCGCTCGATCACCGCGCGCATCGGCGCGTCGTCGTCAACGATCAGGATGTCCAGCGCGGCGAGGTCGGCCATCAGCGATTCCCCACCCCCAAGCTTAGGCGTTTTACGCGGCAACCGCAAAGAAAACGGCCGGAGCGCGAGCCCCGGCCGTTGAAACGCGGAAAGCCGCGAAAGTTTAGTAGCGCGCGCGGAGCGTGACGCCCACCGTGCGAGGCTCGTTCGGGTAAGCCGCGAACACGCCCTGACGCAATTGGGTTTGGTCGTTGAAGATGGTTTGTTCCGGCACCGCGAACGCGCCGATCGAATAATATTCGTCGGCCAGGTTTCGGCCCCACAACTCGATGGCCCAGCGGTCGTCCGCCGCGCCGAAACCGATGCGGCCGTCGAAAATCGTGAACGACTCTTGATCCGTCAGCGGGTTGCGGCCGAGCGTTTGCAGCCGATACTCGCTGACATAGCGGCCATTGCCGTAGAGGGTGACCTTCAACGCGTCCCCAAGCGGTATTTCGTAGAGGGCCGAACCGGTGACTGTCCACTCCGGAGATTGAGCAAGCGGGTCGCCCGAACGAACCACGTCGTCGGGATTGCCCTGGTTGCCGGCGAAGGCCACCGTGCTGTCGTAATAGACATCGCTGTAGTGCGCGCCCAGCGTCAGCATGAGCGCATCGGTGGGCCGCGCCGCCAGTTCGATTTCAACACCCTGGCTGACCACTTCCGGCACGTTGCGGGTGATGAAGTTGAAGCCATTGAAGGCGTTGAGCTGATAGTCGTGCAGCTGCTGATAGTAACCCGCGAGGTTGAGGGTGACGAAACCGAAGGTCGATTTCAGGCCCAGTTCGTAGGCATCGACGGTCTCGGGGTTGAAGTCGAGATCGTCAGCGCCGAAGGAAGTCGGCGCCACGATGCCAGGCCCCGCCGGCGGCGGCGTCGCCAGAAACGCGATCACGCTCAGTGCGTAGGGCGAGAGCGCCGCGGCACCTCCTGTCGCAGTCCATGGGCGCACGGCCATGCCTGACTGGTCGATGTTGAAGCCGCCGGATTTGAACCCGCGCGAATAGCCGCCATAGATCATCATGTCGTCGGTGAGGTGGTAGGCCATCGAAACGGTGCCGCTGATCGCGTCGTCGGTGAAGTTGGCGGCGTATGCGCCGCCATTCTGGAGCGCCTGGACGTTATTGACTGCTGGGTTGCAGGTCAGTGTCAACGCCGACGGAAAGCCGATCCCGAGCGTGCGCAGCGGATTCCCCACCGGCAGTGTTCTCGCAACCTGCTCAAAAACCAGCGCGGCGTAGGCAACGTCACGGTTGGCGCGGATCGCATCGCACGCCGGCTGCGTCGCGTTCAGCGCGGCGCTCATGTCTTTCTCTTCCTGCGTGTAGCGAGCCCCGACGGTCAGGATGAGATCGTCGGTGAGGCTGATTTCATTGTGGGTGAAAATCGCCAACGTCCTGGTGTCGACGCCCCACCTATCGCCTTGTTGTCCTGCATTGGTCAGGTTCGCCGCCGACAAACCAAGGGTCAGTGGGATGGTGCCAGCCAACGCCGCGGTTGTTCCGGGAACCAAGGTGTTGGCCGCCGTTCCCAGCACGGCGCCAAATGTTCCGAGCACGAACGGTATGGCGCATTGTCCGAGACCAGGGTTGCACCCAAACACTCCTTGCCCCGTCCCAGGCAACGCGCCGTTGATGTTAGGCGCGCCTGCAGCCGAGAAATCGACCAGCCCAAGCAGGTTGTTGATGTAAGAACCTGCCTGCGTCCCATACCGGATCGTGTCGTTCTGCTCGATGGTTTCGTCGCCATAAAAGCCGCCGATGAGCCAGTTCACGCGGCCAAATTCGCCCTGCAGACGAATTTCTTGGGTGAACGATTCCACGCCGATCTTCAGATCGTCGCGATAGGCGCGATCCATGGCCGAGAAATCGATGTCCTGGTCGCGATTGGAATCCCAGTCCCGATAAGCAGTGATAGAGGTGAGATTGATATCGCCGATGTTCCAGTCGAGTTGGCCGGAGACGCCGAAATCCTCGGTGCTTTCGTCGTAAAGCCGCCCTGGCGTCACGCTCATGCGCCGGGCTTCCGCGTTGGCGGCGATGGGGACCGGGAAAACGCTGGGCGTGAGGATCGAACCGGGTTGTGTGAGGTTCATTGCGACGCTGAAGGGGAAGCTGCCGTTCGCCGCAAGGATGTTCGTTGTGTCCGCAAGGGTAACCGCACCGCAGCAATTCTCGCCGGTCTCCGCGCCATCGACGATCACGCGCAGCGAGGCGTCGCTGGTGATGTCCCACTGCGCCTGCAGACGGCCCGTCCAGCGGTCGGTGGTGTTCACTGTCTCGCCAGGCAGGTTGGCGATGTCGATATAGCCATCGCGACCGCGCATCGTGCCGTCCAGCCGCAGCGCGAAGGTATCCGAAAGCGGCATGTTGGCGCCGACGCGCGTGCCGAGGAGGTCAAATTCGCCGCCGGTGGCCTCGATCCACATGCTCGGCTCGAAGTCGGGACCGCGGGTTACCACGCTGATTGCGCCAGCCGTAGTGTTCTTGCCGTAGAGCGTTCCCTGCGGTCCGCGCAGGATTTCGATCCGCTCCACATCAGCCATGTCGTTGATCGCAGTGCCGGCACGGGCGCGGTAGACGCCATCTATGAAGATCCCGACGGCGGCTTCAAAGCCTGGGTTGTCGGAGCCGGTGCCAAGGCCGCGAATGGAGGCCGAGGTGCCAGAAGATTGCGATTGGCCCGAGCCGATGCGCAAGTTAGGCGTCACTTGGCGGAGGTCGATGAGCGAGTTGACGCCCGCTTGTTCGAGCGCTTCGTTGCCGATGGCGGTGACCGCGACCGGCACATCCTGCAGCGCCGCCGTGCGGCCCGTGGCCGTCACCACGATCTCGTCTTCGACTTCCTCGTCTTGCGCCATCGCCGGTGATAGCGCGCCCATGGCCGCGAGCGACGCGCCGGTCAACAGCATCCAGCCCACGTTCTTCTTGCCCAAATTCTTCTTGGTGCTCATCGCCTTCCTCCCGTTTGCCGAGGCAGCCGGCTGAGCTGACCCTCGTGCGTGGTGCCATGGCCTGCTCGGGCTCGCGGTCTTCCCCCCGCGCCCTGCCATTGGCCGCTATAGCAGGCTCACAACCGCGCCGTGTCAACTGTAGTCGCCGCCATTTACTTGACGCGGGCGTCACCTGGCTTGAGCCTGAGGCGGTGGGGCCACACTAACGTGACGGCAGGGACATAAACCCAGGCTAGGCAACCCTTTTCCTGCCGCCGCCGATCGGGGTATCAAGGCGGCCATGTCCGCATCGGCTCTCGTTCTGTTCTCGGCCGGGCAAGACTCGGCGACCTGCCTGGCTTGGGCGTTATCTCGATACAGACGGGTCGATACCATAGGATTCGCCTATGGCCAGAGACACAGCGTCGAGATGGCCCAACGCCCTCTGTTGCGAGAGCGAATAGCAGCGCTTGGTCTGAGTGGAGCGCTCGGCGAGGACGTGGTTGTGGATATCTCCGGTTATGGCGCGCTGGCCGAAAGCGCGCTCACCGCCGAGGGCGCCATCGCCATGGCCGAAAACGGCCTGCCCACCACCTTCGTTCCCGGCCGCAATCTGGTGTTTTTCTCCATCGCCGCGGCGCACGCTTACCGTCGCGGCGTCGAGGTGCTTATCGGCGGCATGTGCGAGACCGATTTTTCCGGCTATCCCGATTGCCGGCGCGAGACCTTGGACGCGTTGGAGCGCGCGCTGTCGCTTGGGTTAGCTGCGCCGCTGCGCATCGAGACGCCGCTGATGTACAAGACCAAGGCGCAGACCTGGACGTTGGCGTTGGAACTGGGCGGAGCGGCGCTGGTGGAGCTCATCGTCGAGCACAGCCATACCTGCTACGAGGGCGACCGCGCGCATCGCCATGTCTGGGGCTATGGCTGCGGCGCCTGCCCGGCGTGTGTGTTGCGCGCCAAGGGATGGGCTGCGTTCGCGTCATGACTTATGCCGTCAAGGAGATGTTCTACACGCTGCAGGGCGAGGGTGCGCGAACGGGGCGGCCTGCCGTGTTCGTGCGTTTCGCCGGCTGCAATCTCTGGAGCGGACGCGAGGAGGATCGCGCGCGCGCGGTCTGTCAATTCTGCGACACCGAATTCGTCGGCGTCGATGGCGATGGCGGGGGCAAATTCGAGAGCGCGGAAGAGCTGGCGCACGCGGCGGCGGTATTGTGGCGCGGCGAACCCTCTCCCCCCTTGCGGGGGAGAGGGCAGGGTGAGGGGGGGCGGGCAGGGGGCCGCCCCTATCTCGTCTGCACCGGCGGCGAACCTCTGTTGCAGCTGGATGCGCCGCTGATCGCCGCGCTTCACGCGCAAGGCTTTGAGATTGCGGTGGAAACCAACGGCACGATTGCCGCGCCGGCCGGGCTCGACTGGGTTTGCGTCAGCCCCAAGGCCAATGCCGAATTTGTACAAATCTCCGGCGACGAATTGAAATTGGTGTACCCGCAGGAAGGCGCCGAACCGGAACGCTACGAAGCGCTCGCGTTCGCGCACTTCTTCCTGCAGCCGATGGACAATTTCGAGCGTGAAGCCAATACGCGGGCCGCCATCGCCTATTGCCTCGCCCACCCGCGCTGGCGGCTGAGCTTACAAACGCACAAGCTGTTGGGATTGCGGTAGCTGGAAGTCAGTTTCCCGCCGCCGCGTAAGCGTCGGCCACTTTCTCGGCGAACTGGCGAATGGCGCGGCGCGCTTCCGACCAGGTGGCGAAAGAGAACGAGGCCGCATCGTTGATATCGGTATTGTAGCGGCGGTGGTTGACTTCGCTGATCACCGCGCCATCGGCGCCGCGAAGCACCGCGCTGAGGCGCGCGCCGCCGATCGAGAGCGAACGGCCGTAATCGAGACTAGGCTCATCGCTGAGCTGGCGCATGGTCGGGCGGTTGGGATCGGCGTCGAGGATGGAGATTTCCACCACGATCCCGCCAGGGCCCAGATTAGCGCCGCGCCGAGCCAGCGCCCTGCTGACCGCCTCGGTCACCGCCTCGCGCAAGACCTCGCCTTCGCTCACGCCGATATCTTCATCGAGCGAAGTCTGAAATTCCGGAGAAAACGACACCGGCGCCAAGCTTACTGGCCCAGCCAAAGCCGCGGGCGCAAAAGCGGCGAAGGCCACGCTGGCGAGGAGAAAACGCAGACGCATGGGCGGGCTCCTAAGCATGAGACGAGCCTCAACCTACGCCGGTTCGCGCGCGCGCTCCATTCACTTTCGTGTCATGGGCGGCGTCAATCGTCTTCGTCCTTATCTTCTTTCTTGTCAGGAACCACCGCGTCGACCACCGCGCCGGTTGTGCTCACCGCCGCGCCAACCACGGTCCCGGTGACGTCGACCGCCGTCCCCACCACCGCGGCGGCCACGCAAGCGCTGAGCGCGCATGTCAGCGCCAAAGCTGCAATCAGTTTCCGCATTCAATTCTCCGGCGCGCAGTTTGAGCGGCGGCGGGAGAGGCGCCAAGCGCTTTGCGCAGCACCTAAGGCGCTTCGACCAGCACAATCTCCGCCTCGGATCGCGCGACGATGGCGATTTCGGATTCGGCGTGGATAGCCGCGCCGTCGCGCGGGCCCAGCGCCAATCCATTCACTTCCGCTTCGCCCTTGGCCAAGGCGACATAAGCGTAGCGGGCGGGATCGAGCCGGCGTTTGATTGTCTGGCCCGGCTGCAGCGTCGCCGCCAGCACGCGCGCATCCTGACGGATCGGCAAGGCGCCAGCTTCCTGGTCGGCGGCAAAGCCTGAAGCCAGTGTCACCAGCGCGCCGGCGCGGTCGGCCTTGGGGAATTTCGCCGCGCCCCAATAGGGCTTGCCGCCGCGCTCCTTGGGCACGATCCAGATCTGGTAGAGCGTGGTGGCTTCGTCTTCGAGGTTGTACTCCGCGTGGGTCACGCCCGCGCCGGCGCTCATCACCTGCACATCGCCAGCGCCGGTGCGGCCTTTATTGCCCATGCTGTCTTCATGGGAGATGGCGCCGGTGCGCACATAGGTGATGATTTCCATGTCCGAGTGGGGATGGGGCGGGAAGCCGGACTTCGGCTGGATGGTGTCGTCGTTCCAGACCCGCAGCGCGCCCCAATGCATGCGTTCGCGGTCGCGGTAGTCGGAGAACGAGAAATGATAGCGGGCGTCGAGCCAGCCGGCTTGGTGCTGGCCGAGGCTGGAGAAGGGGCGATGTTCGATCATGACGCCCTTCTTGGGCGGCCCCGCGCCGATTGCAACCGCGCCGCCGCTTCACGGACACTTGACGGCGGCGGTTAATGGGCGTGCAAATGGAGGCGGAGGGTTCTTTCATGCGATTGACAGTGTTCGCCGCGCTCGCGGCGCTTGCTCTTGCCGCTTGCGGCCAAGCCGAAGCGCCCAAGGAGGAGGCGCCCGCCGCCCCGCAATCCATGATGGAGCAAATCCTGGCGCAAGCGCCGGAAATGCAGCCCGTGGTGGCCTATCAGCAGCTGGTGGCTTATTTGACGGCGCATCCGGAAATGCAGGCCGCGTGCACAGGGCCGCGCAGCACCGAATCGCGCGGGATCGTGCCTGACGATGTCGCCCCCGACAGCATTTACGCGGCCCACAAAGGCGCGCTGGTGCTTTCAGTGCAATGCGGCCAACAGCTCACCACGGTGCGCGACAATCCGAGCGAGCATTGGCTGGTGGTTGCGGCGCCGGAAGCGGCCGAGGCCATGTTCATCAATTGCGCCGACGCCCAAGGGCGCGATCAATGCCCGCACGCGATCCCGCGCGCGGCGCCCGCGCCGTGATCACTCGGCGATGAATCGCGCGGCCTGAGCGCCAGCGCCGTCAAGCAGCACCAGTTCGCCGCCTTCGAGGCGATAGGCGCGCGTGCGCTCCAGCGCCGCCAGCATATTGCGCTCCGTCGCCATGCTGGATTCCGCACACG
>DPWD01000249.1:218-8812 GCA_003526465.1 Hyphomonadaceae bacterium | reverse complement strand
GGCGAACAGCGCTGGCGCGCCGGCAGGCGCTGAGAAATCGATCGCCGGCATACCCGGCGGCGGGGCGAAAGTCTCGCGCAGGAAATGCGGCTGCATGCCGCTTGCGCTACCCGCGCCGGGCGCTCTCGTCCAGGTTGGCGCGCCGCGCTTGGCCCGCTATGCAGGCGCCCATGAGCAACGAACCCGTCAAGAAAGTCGTGCTCGCCTATTCGGGCGGGCTGGACACCTCCATCATCCTAAAATGGCTGCAGGAAAAATATGCCTGCGAAATCGTGACCTTCACCGCCGATCTGGGGCAGGGCGAGGAACTGGCGCCCGCGCGCGAGAAGGCGCTGGCGATGGGGGTCAAGCCCGAGAACATCTTCATCGATGATCTGCGCGAAGAATTCGTGCGCGACTTCGTGTTCCCGATGTTCCGCGCCAACACGCTTTACGAGGGCCAGTATCTGCTCGGCACCTCGATCGCGCGACCGCTGATCGCCAAGCGCCAGATCGAGATCGCCAATATGGTGGGCGCCGACGCTGTGTGCCACGGCGCCACCGGCAAGGGCAACGATCAGGTGCGGTTCGAAGTTTCTTATTACGCGCTGAAGCCTGACGTGCGCGTGATCGCGCCGTGGCGGGAGTGGGTGTTCGAGGGCCGCCCGGAGCTCATCGCCTACGCCAAGAAGCACAACATCCCGATCGCGCAAGGAAAGGAGCAGGCAGCGCCATTCTCCATCGATGCGAATCTTCTGCACACTTCGAGCGAAGGCCTCGCGCTCGAGGACCCGGACGTCGAAGTGCCCGACATCGTCACTAAGCGGGGAGATCGCCGCACCATCACTCCAGAAGAAGCGCCGGATAAGGCGGAGACTATCGCGCTTACCTTCGAGCGCGGCGACCTCACGGCGATCAACGGCAACACCATGAAGGCGCATGAATTGTTGGCGGAGTTGAACCGCCTCGGCGCCAAGCACGGAATAGGCGGCCTCGATCTGGTCGAGAACCGCTATGTCGGCATGAAGTCTCGCGGGTATTACGAAACCCCGGGCGGCACCATCCTCTGGCACGGCCATCGCGCCATCGAGTCGATCACGCTCGACCGCGGCGCCATGCATCTGAAGGACGAATTGATGCCGCGCTACGCCGGCATCATCTATAACGGCTTTTGGTGGACACCCGAGCGCCGAATGCTTCAAGCCGCCATTGACGCTTCGCAGGATAGCGTTACTGGCGAAGTGAAGCTCAAGCTCTACAAAGGCGGCGTGCGCACAGTCGGGCGCTCTTCGCCATACTCGCTCTACTCCAAAAAGCTCGTCGGCTTCGACGAAGCCGGCGGCTACAACCAGGCCGACGCCGAAGGCTTCATCAAACTGAACGCACTCAGGCTGCGGATCCTGGCGGAGCGGGACAAGCGACGGGGGAAGAATGGGTAAGAAGCAGTCCGGGTGGATGGCCATCGCGTTAGCGGCGGCAACGCTCATCGCGACATCAGTCGGGTTTCTTTCCAATCTCGGTGGCGCGCGAGATTTCCTATGTTCCTCGGGTGCAACGGTCGTTTGTTCGCGCGTAGATTCAACATCGCCGTCGTTTCCGACACCAGACCTATCTGCTTGGGCACCCATGGAGAACAGTGCGGCGTACGCGCGCAACTACCAGCGGCAAGAACGCCGTCCGACAGAACGCTTCAATCAGGTGGTGACTATCTATGAGGTCGCTATGGCAGACGATCGACGCATAGGATTTGAGATTGCGTCGGGGGAGTACCTTGAGATTTTCAAGTTGAGCCATGACAGCGTTGTCGTACAGATTCGACAAGACCATGGGGCGTATTGGCTATTGAGCCGACAGACCTTCGCCACAGGGCTGACCACGCTCAATCCAGAATTTGGACCGAACGCCTTCCAAGCCTTCAGGCTCGAGCTTCAAAATGAGATCGACGAGACGCGCCACTTGCTGGCGCAGCTCCAGTAGCTACCCTGCCGGCGGCCGCACGATCCGCCCCTGCAAATTCCCTTGCACTTCGCGCGCATCAAACGCGTTCGGATCGTTCGCGGGCTTTGCCCCGCCGAACATGGCGATTTCGGCCACCGCTTCGTAGCGCGTCACTTCGCGATACGAGGTCGGCTCGTTCCAGAACGGATCGTACCAGGGGCTCCAGCCGCGCCGTGGCGAGAAGTACCAATAATCGAAGGCAAAGCGCGGATGGTAGGGGCCGGTGCTTTGCAGCCGCGTGCGCTCCTCGGTGTCGCGGTTGGCGACGATGAAATAATCCTTGCCCTCCTGTAGCGTCACTTCGGCGGCGCGGTAGAGGAGGTAGGTCTCCACGGTTTCACGGTCGGTCAGCGTGTTGCCGCGGAAGGTGATGCGGACGCGGTTGGATTCTATCCGCTGTTCGGTAAAGCCGTAGCGGTCGGCGGCGGCAGGCTGATAGGGGGTGGCGGTGGCGCAGGCGGCCAACAGGCCCGCGACGCATGCCAGGACGAGCATTCGCATGGACGTTCTCCGTCTCCCTCGCCCACCATTTATGGGATGCCAGCGCCTCGGGCGCCAGTGCCGAGTGCGTGATCGAGATTAATGATGAAGCAGCAGATCGGCGCGGCGGAAGGCGGCGGGCGCTAGCGTCTCGCCGCTGGCCAGCTGAACCGAGTGGATTACCGCCTCGATCTCGCGGCGCCAATATTCCAGGAAACGATGAATGCGTGGGTAGCTGGGGGCGAGATCGAGCGTCTGCCAAACGAAGCTTTGCAACAGCGAAGGGTGGTCGGGCAGGTAGTACACCACCTCCGCCGTCGCCAGCCGCCAACCATCGAGCCGCAGGCTCATCTCTTCGCCATCGTGCGTGCGCATGCTGCACCGCCTCCGCTGCCAAGAAGCGTGCGGGCGAGATATTAACAAAGTCAATACACTGAATCTGCTAGCAATTTAACCTATGGGCTGCCAGCCGCGCTAGCGATCCAGCACGGACGCCTTGGCCAGCCGCAGTGTCGCGAAATGGCACGCCATGTAACCGATCATCATCGGCGGCGCGCCAGCCGCGATCGGCAGGAACGGCGAACCGTCGTGACCTGAAAGCGCCATCGCCACGAAGAACATGGTGAGCGGCAGGGAAACGCCCATGAGCACATAGCCCGCGGCGGCGAGGAAATGCGCTTCCCCGCGCAGCGCGTCGATATGGTTACGGCGGATGTCGATTGAGCTGTCCATGACAAAGGCGCGCTGCGAAATCGGCGCCAGCGTGCGTGCGAGGCGAGCGCGTTCCGCGGAATGCGCCCCGGCAGGGGATTGTGCGGCGGAAAAATCACGCCGCGCCTCATCGGCCATTAATCTCGATGTTTTACGGTGAGGGCACACCATCTCTAAGCGCAGAAGCGTGAACCATGGCGTTGGGGCATTTACTGATCGCGGACGAGCATGAGCTCGTCGAGCATTATCCAAGCCGCGCGGAACACGCGGCTGACGGGATCGTGCATGCGGTCGGCCTGGCGGCGGCCTTGATCGGCGGCGGGCTGCTGGTTGCTGCCGCGCTCGCCAATCGCGGCGTGCCGATGGCCACCGCAAGCGCGCTCTACGCGCTTTGCATGATGGCGATGCTGGCGGCCTCGGCGGTGTACAACCTCACCCGCCCCTCGCGCGCGCGCCGGCTGCTGCGGCGGCTCGACGAAGCCGCCATCTTCCTGATGATCGCGGGGTCCTACACGCCGTTTACCATCAAGCTGCTGCCGCCCGACTTCGCGCTCTGGGTGACGGTGGCGATCTGGGTCGCGGCGCTTGCCGGGGCGGCGGGCAAGGTGTTCTGGACGCACGTTTCAGACAAGGCCTGGTGCATGGTCTACTTGGCCTTTGGCTGGTTGGCGGTGTTGGTGCTCGGACCGGTCACGCCGACGCTGCCGCCGGCCGCGTTCTGGCTGCTCGTGGCGGCGGGGACGATCTATTCCGGCGGCGTGCTTTTGTACCTTAACCACGCGCTGCCGTTCCGCCGCGCCCTCTGGCACGGTTGCGTGATTCTCGGCGCGGCCGGGCACTACACGGCGGTGTTGGTGGGGCTGGTGCTGTAACGCGCTCTTGGGCGCGGAGGCTAACGCCGCCGCTCGACGCTGATCCGATACCAGCCGGTTGACCCGCCGAGGCCGCTGGCCTGGATGAAATAGATGCCCTGTTTGTCGGGGGTGAAGCGCAGCCGCGCATCCAATCCCCCGCCGCTGTCGTCATCGAACACGACGCGTTTGCCGTCGCCGTCGAGCACCGCCATGAAGGGATCGGCCAACGGCGCATCGCCGGCGCCGCTCACGTCCAGCGAATAGCTGACGCCAGCTTCGAGCTCGACGGCGAAATTGTCGAGGTCGCCAGGCATGTCGATGCGGCTCAAGCGTTCGTCGGAGGATGCGTCCAGGATTTCGTCGGTGCTGGCGCTTCCTGGGACGTCGGTATCGGTGACGCGGAGCAGATAGCGCCCGGCGCCGCCTTGCTCGAACGAGGAAACGGCGGCGAAAAAGGTTCCCCCTACCGTCGAAGCGTAGGTGAGATAGGCGTTGGCGCCACGTCCGCCATCGTCGTCGGAAGCCAGTTGCCGTCCTTCTGAGTCGAACAGTGTCAGCACTGGATCGCCGAGCGCTTCGGGGTCGACGCCCTCGAGATTGAAGCGATAGGGGCGCCCCTCGACAAGATCGACCGCAAACCAATCGACATCGCCTGCTGTGCCGATAGTGCTGGTGCGTCCCTCGCCGTTGGCGACCAGATATTCGCCGCTGTTGGCGTCGGCGCCAACCTCGCCGCTTACAAGATTGAGCACATAGCGCCCGGCCGCATCATCGACAAAGCCGCGAACTTCCACGTAATAGGGGCCGGCGACCGCGGCGTGAACTTCAAGCCATGCATTGAGGCCTTCGCCGCCATCGTCGTCGTGGCTGATCTCCGCGCCATCCGGCCCGTAGACGACAAGCAACGGATCGCCGAGAGCTTCATCGGCGCCTTCCGCGCTGCTAAGGCCGACGCGCATGCCCCCGCCTTCCGGCAAGTCCACGCGGTACCAATCGCGGTCGCCTCCGGGAGAGAGCGTCCCCTCGCGATAATCGCCTTCCGCGCTCAAGACTGCATCCGTGCTGGAATCGGCGGGAATGTCGCCGGCAATTGCGCTAAGCGTGTATCCGCCAGTTGCGCCCTGATCGAAGCCGTGCGCTTCGATAAAATAATTGCCGGCGGTTGGCGCGGTAAACTCCAGATACGCATTGAGCCCCTCGCCGCCGTCATCGTCGATGGCTACTTGTTCGCCGTCGGCGCTGTGCAAGGTCAAGAGCGGATCGGCCAAAGCCGCATCGCCGCTGCCCGAGAGTGCGAAGCGATAGGATTGGCCCGCTTCCAGACGGATGCGATACCAATCGCTGTCGCCGGCGAACGCGATCTCGGAACTCACGCTTTCTCCAAGCGTAAGACGTGCGCGCGTGCGCGTCGTTGCCGCGGTGTTGTCGGTGGGGGCGGTCTCCGTAGCGACCGCCAAAGTGTAAGCGCCGGTGAGCGCGCCGCCGAATCCGCCGGCCTCGACGAAAACCGAACCGCTTGCGCTTGGCATGTATTCGATCGCGGAATTGAAGCCGTCGGCATCGTCGTTGGCGAGGATTTCCTCGCCATCGGCGTTGAGCAAACGAAGCATGGGGTCGCTCAGCTGGCCCTCGCCGTCGCCGCCATTAAGGGTGATGCGGTAGCGTTGGCCGCTGCGCACGCTAAGGCGGTACCAATCGACATCGCCTTCTTGTTCAAGCGACCCGGCGACATCGCGGCCCGGCGCGAGGCGGGCGCGGGTCGAAGCGTCGGCGCCGATGTCGGAATCTTGGGCGCTTGCCGGCCCGGCAATAAACAAGAACGCCGCGCCCGCCGCGCCGAACACCGATTTGGTCCGCATGCGATTTTCCCCTGATGGCGCTGCTCTAACGCCGTTGGCCGAGCCTAAAGGTAAATATGGGCGAAATACGGTGGCCTCGCCGGCATTGGAGCAGGGCGCCGGCCGCGGCCCGGATAGCTCAAACCTTAATGTCGACCCTGTGCCCCTGCGGATTGGCAGCGCCCGCCGACACCGACACCATCGCCGCCCGCAGCGTGCGGTCCCCCAGCACATAGCCAGGCTGCATCACCAGAAGCACGGTGCCCGCCGGCTGCTCGGATGGCGTCTGGACGACGGCCTGATGCAGGTTCGGATCGAATGCTTCGCCCACCGCGCCGACGCGCTTGAGGCCGTGGCGCTCGAACGCCTCCATCATAACGCGCTCGGTAAGCTCGAGGCCCGCCAACAAATTGCGTAGGCCTTCCTCCGACGATTCTCGCCAGCCCGTCGGCGCCGCCTCTAGCGCCCGCGTCAAAGTGTCGGCCACCGGCAGCAAGTCTCGCGCGAAGCGATCGATGGCGTAGGCTCGCGCATCGTTGGCCTGGCGTTCGGCGCGGCGGCGGGTGTTCTCCACCTCCGCCAGCGCGCGAAGCATATCGTCGCGCGCTTTTGCAAGCTCTGCTTCCAGCGCCGAAGTGTCGAGGGCCGCCGCTGGCGCCGCGGCGTTGTCTGTCTCAGGCTGTGCGTCAGTCTCGTTTGTCATTCTGCCTCATCCCCGATCCGGCCCGCCGTCCAGCACGCGGCCGACAATGCGGGCGGTATAATCCACCACCGGGATCACCCGGGCGTAATTCAGACGCGTCGGCCCGATGACGCCCAGCACCCCGACCACGCGGTCGTCCTGCGTATAGGGCGCGACGACCACGCTGCAGTCGTCCAGAATCCGGAAACCTGATTCATGGCCGATGAAGATCTGCACACCCTCGCCGTGCAGGCTCTGGTCCAGCAGGTGCAGGATGTCGCGTTTTTCATTGAAGGCCTCGAACAGCCGCCGCAGCCGGTCCATGTTCGACAACTCGGCGAGCCCCATCAGGTTGGTTTCGCCCGCGACCACCATGTCGGCATCGCGCTCGGCTGGTTGCTCCGCGAACGCGCGCTGCGCGAGGGTGATGGCATCGATCATCAGCCGATTCATCTGTTCGCGGGTTTCCTGCAGTTGCGCGAGCAGGCGTGCGCGCACGCCCGTCAGTTCCTGGCCGCCGAATTGCTCGTTCAGGAAAGCGGCCGCCCGGCGCAGCTCGTCCGCGGAGAAATACCGGTCGAGCTGGACCACGCGGTTCTGCACTTCGCGCCCGTTGACGACCAGGATCGCCAGCACGCGATTGCCGGACAGGCCGACGAACTCGATCTGCGAGAGCGCCGCATGCGTTTCGCGGGGCACCGTCACGACACCGGCGAGATGCGTGAGGCTCGAAATCATCTGTGACGCCGCGGTCACCAGCGCCATGGAGTCGCCGGCGCGTGAATCCAGTTGACGCCTCAGCTCCTCGATCTCGCTCTGTCCTGGCGGCTGGAAGCGCAGCAGCGCATTGACGAAATAGCGGTAGCCCTTGTCGGTCGGCACGCGACCGGCCGAGGTATGCGGCGAACTGACGAAGCCGTATTCCTCGAGGTCCGCCATGACGTTTCTGATCGTCGCGGCCGAAAGCTTCATGCCGGATTCCCGGGTGAGCGTTCGCGAACCGACCGGCAAGCCATCGCGCACGTAGCACTCGATCAGCGTGCGCAGCAACTGCTGGGCACGGTCACTCGGCAGATCTTCGACGCCATGCGTGATGTCGGTCATAAGTGTCTGTTAGAAAAGGAATTTGGCAATCGTATCCGCCACAGCGATCAAACTAGCAATCAGGCTCGCCGAGTGTCAAGGCACAGTATCCGCTACCGGGCGGTGATTGTGGCCCGCGCGGGGCCATGCGTGCTAAAAAGCTTTGAAACCAGATGAACAAGACTTTCTCCCGCATCGCCCTGGTCGGCAAAATCGAGGATCCCCGCGTCGCCGATTCGATGGTGGCGCTGGCGCGCCACTTGCGCGCGCGCGGCCTCGCGGTGCTGGTGGACCGGGACGCCGCCATCGCCGGCCTGGCGGACGGCATTGAACGCAGGCCCGTGGAGGAATTCGGCCGGGAGTCGGACCTGATCGTGGCGATCGGCGGCGACGGAACGATGCTCTTTGCGGTGCAGCTTGCGATTGACCGTGGCGTGCCGCTGCTCGGCATCAACCGCGGGCGCCTCGGCTTTCTGACTGACGTGTCGCCGGAAGAGATGCTCGACACCTTCGACGCGGTGCTCGAGGGCCGTTACGAAACCGACTCCCGCCAACTGCTGGACGCATCCCTGACGCGGGGCGACGGTCGCACCGCCGAATACCGCGCGCTCAACGACGTCGTGGTCCAGCGCCACGAGTCCGGGCGCATGGTCGAACTCGAGACTCGCATCGACCAGCGCTTCGTCAACACCCACGGCGGCGACGGCCTCGTCATCGCCAGCTCCACCGGCTCGACCGCTTACGCATTGTCCTGTGGCGGGCCGATCATCCACCCGGCGCTCGGCGCGGTGGTCATCGCGCCGATCTCGCCGCACACCCTCTCCGACCGTCCCATCGTCGTCGGCCGCGAAAGCCACATCGAAGTGCGCCTGGTCGCGCGCTCCGCCGCCCGCGCCCAGATCACCTGCGACGGCGCGCTGCTCGGCGACCTGGAAGAGCAGTCAAGACTCCTGGTCGGGCCGTCGTCCG
>DPWD01000249.1:0-186 GCA_003526465.1 Hyphomonadaceae bacterium | reverse complement strand
CGCGGCCGCACCGGTGGCCTCGAGTCCTGATCGTGCTTGCGCACCTGCAGATCCGCGACTTCGCGATCATCGACTCCGTCGAACTCGAGTTGGCCGGCGGCCTGACCGCTTTGACCGGCGAGACGGGCGCCGGCAAGTCGATCGTCGTCGATGCCGTGATGCTCGCGCTCGGCGGACGCGCCAGCG
>DPWD01000275.1 GCA_003526465.1 Hyphomonadaceae bacterium | reverse complement strand
TCGCGATCATGGGCGAAGCGTTTCAGCGCGCCGTCTCCGGCGTAGCGCGCCCGACTGTTGGGCTCCTTAATGTCGGCGCCGAGGATCAGAAGGGCCATGAAGAAATTCGCGGCGCGGCGAAATTGATCCGCGAGGCCAATATCGATTTCGCGTTTCAGGGATTTGTCGAGGGGGACGACATCGCCAAGGGCACTGTCGATGTCGTCGTGACGGATGGATTCACTGGCAACATCGCGCTCAAGACGGGCGAGGGCACGGCGCGCCTCGTCGGGCAATTGCTGCGCGAAGCGCTAACCAGCTCTCTGCTCGCGAAACTCGGCGCGGCCATCGCCTACCCGGCGTTGGCAACGCTGCGCAAACGCATGGACCCCGGCAGTTTCAACGGCGCGGTGTTTCTTGGGCTGAACGGGCTGGTAGTGAAGAGTCATGGCAGCGCCAACGGCCCTGGCTTTGCCTCCGCCCTGGAAGTGGCGGCCAAGCTCGCCACCAGCCATTATCGCGAGGAGATCGCTGACAATCTCGCGCGCCTGAGCGCGGGCGAGGCTGCGGCCGCGGCGCAGAACGCCGGATGATGGATCAACGCAGCGTCATCACGGGCGTCGGCTCGTATCTGCCTGAGCGCGTGCTCACCAATACCGAGCTATCGCGCCAAATCGACACCAGCGACGAATGGATCGCCGAGCGTACCGGCATTCGCGAACGGCGCATCGCCGCCGCGGACGAGAATACCTCCGATCTCGCGATCAACGCGGCGAGCAGAGCGCTTGGCGCAGCGCAATGCGCGCCCGTCGACATCGATCTGGTGATTGTGGCGACAACTACGCCCGATCTCACCTTCCCAGCAACCGCCGCGCGCGTACAGGCAGCGCTTGGCGTAACGCAAGGCGCGGCTTTTGACCTGCAGGCGGTGTGTTCGGGATTCCTGTTTGCGTTGGCGACAGCCGACAATTTCCTAGCGCGCGGGCAGGCCAAGCGCGCGCTGGTGATCGGCGCGGAGACATTTTCGCGGCTGCTCGATTGGAACGACCGCGGCACCTGCGTGCTGTTTGGCGATGGGGCCGGCGCGATCGTGCTTGAAGCGCAGGAGGCCAGCGTCGCGAACGGGCGCGGCGTGTTGTCGAGCTTCATCCGCACAGACGGCAAGCTCCACGATCTGCTCTACACCGATGGTGGCCCTTCCCAGACGCAAACCACCGGAAAGGTGCGCATGGTCGGCAACGCCGTGTTTCGTCATGCGGTGGAACACATTTCGGGGGCGATGCTGGAAGCGTGCGCGCGCGCCGACATCGAAATCGCCGCCGTCGATTGGTTCGTGCCGCACCAGGCCAATCAGCGCATTCTCGACGGCGTTGCGCGCAAGCTGGGCCTCGACCCGGACAAAGTTGTGTCCACCGTGGCCAAGCACGGCAACACTTCTGCGGCCTCGGTTCCGCTCGCGCTCGACACCGCCATTGCCGACGGGCGCATCAAGAGCGGCGACCTCGTGCTGATGGAAGCGCTGGGCGGGGGGCTGACCTGGGGCGCAGCCCTGGTGCGAATGTGAACGGGCCGCAAGATTTGACCTAAAGGGCGGACAGTCCTAGGTTTTCTGGCAAATGTGCGCGGGTCGCGCACGCAACGGAGGGGGCTCCGGTGTCAAGCAAAACCATTACCAGGGCCGACCTCGTGGAATCGCTGGTGCGGCGGACCGCGCTGCAGCGGGCCGACGCTAACCGTCTGCTTACGCGCATGCTTGAACAGATGCAGGACGCCATGGTGGAAGGCGAAACGGTCAAACTCTCCCGTTTTGGGAATTTCAACGTGCGCGCCAAGCGTCAGCGCATCGGCCGCAATCCCAAGACCGGCAAGGAAGTCCCGATCACCCCGCGGCGGGTGGTGACCTTCCGCCCCTCGCAAATGCTGCGGGACTTCGTGGAAAAGAGCGGCGGGAAAGGGCGAGGCAAGAGCTGAAGGAGCGGCGGCGGATGCGAGGCGTCCGCCGCGCGCCCCCTTTCATCAGAATTCCTGACCGAAGCGAATGCCAAGCGTACGCGGGCGCACGATCACATCATATTGCTCGCCGAAGCAGGTGGTGGTCGCGCATTCCGTGTAGCGGCCAGTCAGCCCGTCATCATCGAACAGATTGTCCACAAACAGCGAAATTCTGTACGTATCGCCGATGAGGCCGAAAGCTGCATCCGCAACCCAGTACGAATCCAGCGTTCCGATTAGCGCATTGTCGGTCTGGCGAATATCGATGCTGCGCTCGCCGACATAGGACGAGTTGCCCTGTATGAACGCTGTCCAATCGCGGAACGGGAATTCGTAGCGCGCGCTAAAGTCTAGCTTCATGTCCGGCGTGGTAGGCAATTGCGTGCCCACAACGGTGTCTGGAATAGAAGCGCTGGTGAGTTCGCTGTCGATCCACGTTCCCGCTGCGGTGATGGTGAGCCCATCGGTTGCGGCCCAAGTAAGGTCGGTCTCCAGCCCTTGTATGTCCGCGTCGCCAGCATTTTGAATTTGGGTCAGGCCGTTGAGGCCGAGATAGGCGAATTGGAAATCCTTCCAGGTCTCAAAGAAGGCAGCGCCGTTCCAGCGCAGCCGCCCGTCGGCCCACTCGGTCTTCCAGCCGATTTCGTAATTGGTGAGAAAGTCTGCTTCGTAGGGCGGCAGCGTGCCGCGCCGATTGATGCCGCCGGGGCGGAAGCCTTCCGAGCGCGTCACGTAGAGCATGCGGTCTTCGTCGATCCGCCATTCCAGATTCCAGCGATAGAGCGCGCCGGTTTCGCTGGTCGTCTTGTTGAGGTTGGTGCACGGTTCGTTGGCGAGCGGCGTGGGCTGTGGGACTACCAGTGCGCACTGCGCTTCCCCGGTCGAGCCGAATCCCGCGCCGTAGCCGAAGAAGCCGCGCAGCGAGTTATCGGTCTTGAACAGGCGCACGCCGAACGTGCCGGTGAGGTCATCGTTGAAGTCGTAGGAGACCTCTCCGAACAAAGCCTTCTCCTCGTCCGTTCGCAATTGCTCGGTCAGCCAGATCGTGTCGGCGTGCCCCGGCACTTCATAATCGTCGCGGAAATCTTCGGAGAAATAGTAGCGCTGATGTATGTGGTGTTCGGAGAGTTGGTAGAACATGCCGGCAATGACGCGCAGGCTGTTCTCGGCCGGTGAGGCTACGCGGAACTCATACGTTTCGCGATCGTAGTGATCGCGGCCTTCCACCTGTTGGCCGGGGTTGATCGGGTCGCCCGGCAGGCCGGCGACGCCATCGCAGAAGCCAGGCGTGGCATTGTCCACGAAGTAACAGCCATAGCCGAGCAGCGAGTCGTAGAAGAAGCCGTAATCGGCGTAGTCCGCGTTGGAATCGACGTCGCGGCTCAGATTGGATGCCGCGAACACCAAGTCGAGATCGCTGATCCGTCCTTCCACCGTGAGCGCTGCTTGCACCCAACTGTCTTCGTTCCATTCTGGGAAGAAGTGCGTCACTTGGCGTGAACCAATGCTCTGCTGTTCCGCGAACACGCCGTTGGATTCCTGGTGCTGGCCCATCACTTGGGGCGTCACCGTCCAGCTTTCGTTGAGATTGATGCCGAGCGCCACGCGCGCCCCATATGTGTCAACGGAGTTGTAGTCGTCCTCGGCAACGTCAGCGTTGTTGTCGGTTATGCCGACAGGCGCGCACTCGAACACACTGGCGAGGTTGGTGTAGCAAGTCGGATAGGTCCGCGATCCGGCCACGTTATCGATATACCCGCCGGCATGCTCACCCCAGCCGACGGCGCGCAGCGCGATGCGGTCGCCGAGCGGAATATTGAAATAGCCTTCCGCGGATTGTCCCCAATCGCCATCGGTGACGGTGTTGGCCTCGAGATCGTAGGCGGCGCTGAAGCCGGAAGGGTCAGGCTTGTTGGTGATGATCCGCACCGTCCCGGCTTGCGAGCTTGCGCCGTACAAGGTGCCCTGCGGGCCGGCGAGCACTTCGACGCGCGAAACGTCGTAGAGGTGCATGTCGAGGTTGCCGCTGATGGTCGTGATCGGCTGTTCGTCCAGATAGGTGCCGACGCTTGGCATCGAGCCGGAATGGTTGCCGTTCTCGCCGCTGGCGACGCCGCGCATGAACGGGCGGTTGTAGCCGGGGCCGTAGGAGGGTGAGTAGGACAGCACCGGCAGGTGCTCCGCGTAGCCGGCGAAGTCGGTAATGCCCAATTGCTGCAGCCGCTCCCCGCCGATCGCCTGCACGCTGACGGGGACGTCCTGGAGGTTCTCTTCTCGCTTTTGGGCGGTAATCACGATTTCATCGAGCGCGGGATCGTCGTCGTCCTGCGCCAAGGCGGGGCCGGCGGCGCCCGACAATATGCTCGTGGCCAACAAGGCGACGTTCCAGGTCCGGAATTTCAAGGTGTTGCTCATCGTCGTTCTCCCCTAAGTCATTACGGCAATCTTGGGCGGTGGGTGTCAAGGGCAGGCCCTAGCGCCTCGCGCAGGGGCTCAAGCCATGTCTCATAATTGCGCCAATGATCGCGCGCGCTGTCGTACAGCGGCTGGCGCACTTGTTCGGAACTCGCCGTGCGCACGGCGCGGGCATTGGCGTGGAACTCAAGGCACGCGGATTCGAAGGGCAGGTTGAGAAACGCGAGCAGCCTGCGGGTCTCGCTCTCCGAATCGCTGACCATGTCTTCGTAGTGGACGCGGTGCACAGCCCCAGGTGCGGCCTCGTCGAAATGGGCCATCAGCCGGACATAGTCGGCGTAATAGCGGCCGAGATCGCGGAGGTCGTAGCTGAAGCGTTGGCCATGCGCGAAATGCTGCTTGAACGCCGAGAAGCAGCACGCCATCGGGTGGCGGCGTGCGTCGATGATCCTCGCATTCGGCAAGATGAGCCGGATCAGCCCCACGTGCTGAAAATTATTGGGCATCTTGTCTATGAAGTACGGCTTTGCGGTCTTCCGCTGCACCCGTGTGCGCGAGAGGTACAATTCACCGAGCGCGCGCAAACGCTCGCCGTCCATGTCGGCGAGCGCGTTCGGATAGGCGCCGCCGCGCACTTTGCCGCCGCCGATCTCCTTGGCCAGTGCGATAATGTCCGGCAGTTCCATCGTGCCTTCGATAGCGGAATGGCTGGCGAGAATCTGCTCGATCAAAGTTGAGCCGGATCGAGGAAGGCCGACTATGAAGATCGGATCCGGCGCGGGCGCGCCCAGCCCCTTCCGTTCAGCCATGAATGCGGGCGAGAAGTGCACGATCAATTCGTTGGTGAAGGCGGTGGTGTCGTCGGAATTGTAGACAATCCTCTCGCGGCGCTGCCGCGCGCCCTCGGCATAGTGCTCGAACGATTGGGCATATTCGCCGCGATCTTCGTACAATTTGCCCAAGGCATAGTGAAAATGGAAGCGATCCTCGGGCGAGAGGTCCGAGCTTTGCAGTTGATTCAACATGTTCGTGCGGTCGGCGTCGCTGAAGCGATGGGTTTTGAGGTTGGCGAGGCTCCAATACGCCTCGCCAAAATTCGGCGCACAGGCGATGCTCTTGGCGTACGCAGCCACGCTATTGGAAGTGTCGCCAGCCGTTCGCGATACGTGCCCGAGCGATAGCCAGGCCCTCGCATTCTCGGGGAGTTCGCTGACCAAACCGCGATAGACGCCAATGGCGGCGTCGTAATCGCCGATGCGCGCGAGAGCTGCGGCCCGGAGAAAGCGATAGCTCGCATTATCCGGCTCGGCGGCGAGCAGCAGGTCGAGTTGAGCCAAAGCCTCGGCGCCCTTGCCTTGGCGGTGCAGCACAAGCGCGTAATTGTGGCGCGCCGGGGTGAAGCTGGGCGAAAGCTCGAGGGCGCGGCGCAGCAGCTTTTCGGAATCTTCATAGCGGCCCAGCCGTGCGCCCACCTCGGCGAGCATCCGAATCGCCGCGACATCCGTTGGTGTTTTGTACAAGTAAGCGCGAAGAGCAGCTTCGGCAATGGCGAGCTTGCCCTCGCAAAGTGCGGCGGCTGCTGCTGTAAGCGCGGGGTTGGAAACGCTCGCGCGGATGGACTGGGCGTAGGCGGCGTCCGCGCCAGCGCTGTCGCCCAGGATGGTGAGCTGATCAGCAAGGCCGCGCCAGGCCCGAAACGAATTGCGATCCAGTTCGGAGGCGTGACGAAAGCTCGCGGCCGCAGCTTCGTGGCGGCCAAGGCGGGCGTGCGCCAGGCCTCGCGTTAGATGCTCCTTGGCGTTGGCGGCCTGTTGACCTGCCGTCGGGGCAGGGCCCTGGGCATTGGCCGTGGCGGGCGAGCCCGCTGCTTGAGTCGGCGCTGTCATAATTATCTGTTATCACAGATGCCGGCAGCCTTGGTCTTGTCAACGTTTCCAGCCGTATTTCGCCATGT
>DPWD01000146.1:6416-9754 GCA_003526465.1 Hyphomonadaceae bacterium | reverse complement strand
AAACGCCGACATACAGGGGCCCATAATCACGAACCGATCGTGATCTTGGGCCCCGGACTTGCGCTTCGCGCAATCCGGGGATGGGTGAGTTAATGTCTGAGGCCCCTGGAATCATCATCGCTTGATGCTGTGCACCGCGTCCAAGGTCAACTTACCCGGTCCTTCAGAAATGTCCGCCCCGCGAGCCAGAAGTGCAGCGCCGGCCACGGCAGAATCGCTACCACGCAGAGCATGGCGTATCGCAAACCGTCGGCAAGCGCGGGCCCGCAAGCCGCGTCGGCCCCAGCCTGCTTGCAGGCGGCGGCGTCGAGACCGAGCGGGGTCAACGTGGCGTTGGCGAAATGATCGGAGAGCGCGCCCATGATGGGGGGGCCGAGGCCGTAGCCAATCAAATTCATGATCAGGATCAGAATGGCGATCGTTGTGGCGCGCATGCGCACGGGCACGATCGATTGCACCACCGCGTAGCCCGGGCCCAAATGCATATAGTGGAACATCGGCGCCACCATCAGCAGCGCGAACCAGCCCCAGAACGAGGCCTGCCAGAATGCGGCGAGGTAAAGCGCGCACGCCAATAGCAGCGCTGACATCGGTAGCCAGACATAGATGAGCGGGTGACGCCCTGAGAGCCGGTCGCACAGAAAGCCGCCCAGGAACGTGCCGCTCGCGGTGGAGAGGCCGGCGATGGCGCCAAAAGCGTAGGAGGCCTCGGCGATGCTCAGGCCAAAATTGCGTACGATGAACGAGACCAGGAATTGCGAGGTCGAATAGCCGACGAAAGCCATCAGCGCGCCAGCCGCGGCCACGTGCCAGAAGGTGCGACGCGTGGCGAGGAATCTAAACGCTTCGCCGAAACTGGGCGGTTCGCTTGGCGGTCCCGCGCGTGGGGGTTCGCGGACGGTGAGTTTGAACACCAGCGCAACGAGAATCCCTGGCGCGCCCAGGAGCCAGAAGGCGGTGCGCCAGTCGAGATTGGAGACTACCCAACCGCCGCCGACCGCCGCCAGCATGGCGCCGATCGGGATGCCCATGCTCCAGATCGAAAGCGCGGTGGCGCGGCGGGCAGAGGGGAAGTAATCGGTGATCACCGATTGCGACGCCGGCACACAAGCAGCCTCGCCAATGCCCACCCCAATGCGCGCGAGCACCAATTGGGTGAAATTGCCGGCGAAGCCGCAGGCCGCGGTCATCGCGCTCCACACCGCCGCGCCGATGGCGATGATGGAAATGCGGTTGTGGCGCTCCGCGGCGCGTGCGATCGGCAGGCCCGTCAAAGTGTAGAGGATCGCGAAGGCGGGGCCGCCCAGCAGGCCAAGTTGGAAGTCGCTGATCCCAAGATCGGCCCCGATCGCCTCCTGCAAGATGCCGACCAGAACGCGATCGATGAAGTTGAAGGTGTAGACCACGAACAAGGCGGCCAGCACGTAAGCGCGATAGGGTTTGGGGCCGTAGCCCGGGTAGGGCGCTGCTGCGTCCGTCATTTTGGGCTTGCCTCCACCGCCGCTTCTGGCGGAGCTTCGCTCCTGGGTCAAACGGCCCCTACTCCGCCGCGACCGCCACCGGTTCTTCGGCCTGGCGCTTCCATAGGCTGGCGTAGAGCCCGTCGCGCGCGATCAGCGCGGCGTGGGTTCCGCGCTCGGCGATGCGGCCTTGGTCAAGCACCACGATCTGATCGGCATTGGCGATGGTGGAGAGCCGGTGGGCGACGACAATCGTCGTGCGTCCGCGCGAGGCGGCCTCCAGTGCGCCCTGCACCTCAGCCTCGGTGCCGCTGTCGAGCGAGGAGGTAGCCTCGTCGAGGATGAGGATGCGCGGGTCCTTCAGCACAACGCGGGCGATGCCGACGCGCTGCTTCTCGCCGCCGGAGAGTTTCAGTCCGCGTTCGCCGACGCGGGTGTCCCAGCCCTGCGGCAGGCTTTCGATGAAGGCCAGCAATTGCGCGCGGGCCGCTGCTTCCTCCAATTCGGCTTGGTTTGCCTCGGGGCGACCGTAGCCGATATTGTAACGTATCGTGTCGTTGAACAGCACCACGTCCTGCGGCACGAGACCCAGCGCCGAGCGCAGGCTTGTTTGCGTCACGGCGCGCAAATCCTGGCCATCGATCAGCACGCGTCCGCCGACGGGATCGTAGAAGCGGTAGATCAGCTTCAACACCGTGGATTTTCCGGCGCCCGAGGGGCCGACGATGGCTGTGGTCTTGCCGGCTGGCGCGGCGAAGGAAACCTCGTCCAAGCCGCGGTCACGGCCCTCGTGCGCGAATGAGATGTTCTCGAATACGACTTCGCCTGGCCCAGGACTAAGCGCCGCGGCCCCGGGCGCATCGGCGACATCGGGCGCTTCATCGAGCAGGACGAACATCTTCTCCATATCGATCGAGGTCTGCTTGATCTCGCGATAGGCGAAGCCGAGGATATTCAAGGGCGCGTAGAGATTGGTCATGATCAGGATGACGGCGGTGATGTCGCCCGGCCCCAACGGTCCGCGCGCCACTAGCACTCCCGCCGCGACCACCATGGCAAGCAGGCCCACGCTCATGATCAGGCTTTGCACCACGTTGAGCACAACGAGCGAAGTGTAAGCGCGCACCGCGGCGCGGGCGTAGGAGGCCAGCGCGCGGTCGTAGCGTTCGCTCTCGCGCGCTTCCGCTGCGAAGCTCTTCACGGTTTCGAAGTTCAAGAGCGAATCCACCGCGCGGCCAGCCGCCTCGGTGTCGGCCTCGTTCATCTCGCGGCGATGCTTCAAACGCCACTCGGTGACGCCGAACGTCATCCAGGCATAGAGAATCACGGTCAGCGCGGCAATTGCCGAGAACGCCCATCCATATTTGAAACCGAGCACGGCGGCGGCGAGCAGAAGTTCGATAATGGTGGGCGCAATGTTGAAGGCAAGAAAGCGCAACAGAAAGTCGATGGCGCGCACGCCGCGTTCGATGGTGCGATACACCCCGCCAGTGCGCTTGCTCTGATGGAAACGCACCGAGAGCGAATGCACGTGGGTGAAGACGCGCGTGCCGGCGCGGCGCTGGGCTTCTTCGCTCAGCGGCTGAAAAATCGCGTCGCGCACCTGTGGACCGGCCGCCGAAACAAAGCGAAGCGCGGCCCAAAAGCCTGCAAGCCCCAGGAACGCCGGCAGCGCCCCCGATGCATCGTCTCGCGCCAGCGCGTTGATGCCGTCCGCCAGCACCAGCGGGGAGAGCACCGCCAGCACTTTGCTCACAAGCGTGAGCAGCAAGGCGACCCACAGGCGCAGGCGGTAGCCCGGCCCCTCGAGCCCGCCCACCAGATCGAACAGCCGCGCGACCGTGCGCGTCAGCGGCGGGGAGGGATCGGCGGCCGGGT
>DPWD01000146.1:0-6402 GCA_003526465.1 Hyphomonadaceae bacterium | reverse complement strand
AGGACTTAGGCGCCTTGGCAAGCGGCCGCAATGCGTCCTTAATGGGCCCCCAAGTCCAATTCCCCATGCCCGATTCCAGCCCTTCGCCGAGACCGCTCCGTTCGGTGTGCGTCTATTGCGGCTCTTCCGAGAGCACGCGTGTGGAATACCACGATCTCGCCACGCGCATGGGCCAGGCGCTGGCGGTGCGCGGGATGCGCCTGGTTTATGGTGGCGGCGCGGTTGGGCTGATGGGCCGCTGCGCCCGCGCCGCCCATGCCGCAGGCGGCGAGGTGCTGGGGATCATGCCGCGCTTTCTGGAGCGGCGCGAAATCGTGTTGAACGAGGTTCCCCATCGCATGGTCGACACCATGCACGAGCGCAAGATCATCATGTTCAACGAATCCGACGCGTTCGTGGTGCTGCCGGGCGGTATTGGCACGCTGGAAGAGGCGGTCGAAGTGCTCTCCTGGCGACGTCTCGAACTGCACGCGAAGCCGATCGTGTTCCTGTCCGAGGACGATTTCTGGGCGCCTTTCTTTCATTTGGTGCAGCACACGATCGACGCGAACCTGACCCCGGCGAGCTTTCACCAGGCCGTGTTCAACACCCACTCGCTGGAGGAGTGCTTCGCGGTGCTGGAGCGGGCGGGGGCTCTGCAGGGGGCGTGAAACCAAGCTGCCGGTGCGCCCGTATAAGCCAGCATGACCCTATCCCGCCGCACCCTGTTCCTAGCAGCTGCTGCTCTGCCGCTCGCCGCCTGCGCCGCCGAAGCGCAGCAATTTCCCGGAGCGCGTAACGAGCGGCGCTACGCTGGCGATCCATGGCGGAGCGTGAGCGACGCGCAATGGCGCGAACGGCTGGCGCCGTTGGCCTATCGCGTGCTGCGCCATGAGGACACCGAGCGGCCGGGCACAAGCGGGCTCGAGCATGAACAGCGGCGTGGAACTTTCGTTTGCGGCGGCTGCGGGCTGGAGCTGTTTCGCTCCGAGTGGAAGTATCAGTCCGGCACGGGGTGGCCGAGCTTCTTTCGCGTCATCGAGGCCAATATCGGGACCAAGGAGGACAACACGCTCTTCACCGCGCGCACCGAGTACCATTGCGCGCGCTGCCTTGGGCATCAGGGCCATGTTTTCCCGGACGGCCCACGGCCGACCGGGTTGCGTTATTGCAACAACGGCGCTGCGCTTAGGTTCGTGGCGGCGTAGTACCTTGGACAATAAAGCAGTGAGGCTCCCATCCCACCAATTCCCGGATGAATGCGCAGCATTCAGTCCGGGACCCATGAACACGAAAGTCTGAGTTTATGGGCCCCGGACTTGCGCTGCGCGCAATCAGGGGATGGGTGTTTGGTGATCGGCAGCGTCGCAGACCTTCCCGCACTCTGAAATCCCCGTTCACGTTCCACTCAGGCGCCTTTCGGCATGCTCCCTTCATCAAGCGCGCATGAGGGCCGCGCCGTGAAACGGGAGTTTTAGTTATGAAACGCTTTTTGACCGCCGCCGCAGCCTTCGCCGCCATGTCCACCTTGGCGCTCGACGCTTCGGCTCAGAACCGCACCGTTGTCAGCCAATGGGGTGTGGATAATGGCGCGGCTGTCGCGCAACGGGGCCGCGCTAACGGCGCGGTTGTCGACCAGGAAGGCCGCCTCAATTATTCGCGCGCCTACCAAGAAGGCCGCCGCAACTTCCTGCGTATGCGCCAAGGCGGCACGCGCAACGAATCCACCACCGAACAACGCGGCAACGACAATCTCGCGGTGACCGGCCAGGATGGCCGCAATCTGCGCTCCGGCATCTACCAGAACGGCTACGGCAACATCGCCGGCGTCGCCCAGATCGGGGCCGGCCACCGCGCGACGACCGACCAGGTTGGGACAGACAATACCTCGGCCGTTATCCAGGTCGGCGCCAACCAGGACGCCAATGTGCGTCAGCGCGGCAACAACAACATCACCGTCGTGATCCAAGGCGAGTGATGCGGGCAGTGAATGCGGAGGAGCGCAAGCTCCTCCGCCAGCCTGCGGGAGTGTAAAATGAAGAAGCTTTTCCTGACCATTGCGGCGCTTGCGGCGGCTTCAGCCTGCACCGCGGCCGCACAACCGAACGAGCACCGCGGCGCACACGCTGGGCGCGCTGAATGCACGATTGACGTGACGCGCACGCGCCACGGGGTGCGGTTCGAGGCTCTGGCGCGCTCGTTTGCGCCGGCGTCCGGCGAGTACGAATTGGTTCTCACCAAGCACGATCGCGGCGGCTCTTCCGATATTGTCCAGGGCGGCGCCTACAGGCTCGCTGCTGGTGATGAAAACCTACTCGGCAGTTCCGAACTCAGCCTCGAGCGTGGCGGGCGCTATCGCGCGCGCCTGGTGCTATGGGACGGCGACCGCGAGGTGTGCCGCGCGGTGCGCCGGTCTTAACCTGCGGCAGGAGGCCGCGCTGGTGGGATTGAGAGCCAGGGTTCGGACTTGATTGAGCGCGGCGGACAGTGTCTCTGTCGCCCATGCTTGAAACGCTTGAACTCAAGCGCACGCCTTTCCATGAGCGCACTTCGCGCTTAAGCGTCGCGCAGAACTGGCGCCGTTGGGCCGGCTACGCGGTGGTCGGCTCCTACGAGCTGTCGCTTGACCATGAATATTGGGCGATCCGCGACCGCGCGGCGCTGATCGATGTCTCGCCGCTGATGAAGTACCTGATCGAGGGGCCGGACGCCGCGCGCCTCCTCCACAAGGTCACGACCCGCGACATCTTCAAGATGGGCGTGGGGCAAGTGTACTACACCGGCTGGTGCGACGAGGAGGGCAAGCTTCTCGATGACGGCACGGTGTCTCGCCTCAGCGATCAGAGCTTCCGCATGACATCCGCCGAGCCGTCGCTGCGCTGGCTAGCGATGAACGCGGTCGGCATGGATGTGAAAATCGCGGAAGTGACCGACCAGATGGCGGCCTTGAGCTTGCAAGGGCCGAAATCGCGCGCGGTGCTCAATCGCTGCTGCAACGATCCGCTCGATGCGCTGAAATATTTCCGGCTGATGAACACCAGCATTGGCAACAATCCGGTTAGCATTTCGCGCACGGGTTACACCGGCGACCTCGGGTACGAAATCTGGGTGGAAGCAGAGCAGGCGCTCGCGGTCTGGGATGCGCTGATGGAGGCTGGCGACGATTACGGCATCACGCCGTGCGGCATCCTTGCCATGGACATGGCGCGCGTGGAGGCGGGCCTCTTCATGGTCGACGCCGACTACACCGCCGCCAACCACGCTTGGATCGAAGGCCAGAAATCCTCCCCGCTAGAGATGGGTTTGGATTGGACGGTCAATCTCAACAAGAAGGGCTATTTCGTCGGCCGCAAAGCGCTGGAGCGGGAAAAGAAGGCGGGCTCGGCGTGGAAACTGGTCGGGCTTGAGGTCGATTGGGTCGGGCTTGAACGCCTGTTCGCCGATGTCGGTTTGCCCCCCCAAATTCCTGGCATGGCGGTGCGCGCGAGCCTGCCGGTGTTGGTGGAGGGCAAGCAGATCGGTTACGCCTCGACCAGCACGTGGTCGCCAGTGCTGAAGAAATACATCGCCCTCGCCCACCTGCAACGCCCGCACTATGAGCCGGGAACTTCAGTGACGATGGAGGTGACGGTCGAGCACCACCGCCGCCACGCGCCGGCGAAAGTGGTGAAGCTGCCGTTTTACGATCCGGCCTGGAAGAAGAAGTAAAGCAAGGGAGTAGGGGGTTAGGGGAGTAGGGCAATAAGGGATGGCGAAAATTGAATCATATCGCGACCTGCTTGTGTGGGAACAGGCAATCGAGTTGGCTACCTTGGTCTACGCCTCGACTCGATCCTGGCCGAAGGAGGAGACGTACGGTTTGACGCAGCAGGCGCGGCGCGCTGCGGTATCGGTTCCAGCCAATATCGCTGAGGGAAACGGGCGGGAGGCCCGCGGGTCGTACGTTCATTTTCTGCGAATTTCGCAGGGATCTTTGAAAGAACTTGAGACACATCTCATCATCGCGCAGCGCGCCAGGATCGCGGACGATGAAAACGTTGAAAGTCTGCTAAAGCAGTGCGAAAGCGTGGGAAAGTTGCTCAGATTGTTGATCCGAAAGTTGAGTGCCGAATGAATAGCGCCACCCTACTCCCCTATTGCCCTAAATCCCTACTCCCCTAATGCCATCCAACCAATACGACGCAATAATAATAGGCGCGGGGCATAACGGCTTGATCGCCGGCGCCTACCTCGCGCGCGCGGGCAAACGCGTGGTCGTCCTCGAACGTCGCGAAGTAGTCGGCGGCGCGGCGGTGACCGAGGAAATCTTTCCAGGCTATCGATTCACGGAATTCTCTTATGTTGTGAGCCTGCTCCGGCCTGAGATCATTCGCGACCTCGAACTGCCGCGGCACGGCCTGAAAATTCTACCGCTGCCCTCGACCGTAACGCCAATGGACAACGGCGATTATCTCGCCGCCTGGCCTGACCATGAGCCGACGCGCCGAGAAATTTATCGTCACTCCCCGCGCGACGCTGAAGCCGCCGACGAGTACGGGCGCACCATGGCCCGCGCCGCCAAGGCAATCAAACCGGTGCTTTCGCTGGTGCCGCCCGATCCTTCGTCGATGTCGGCGCGCGACATGCTGGGGCTCCTCAGGCTGGGCCAATACGCGAAAAGCCTGAGCGAGAAGGAACTCTACCGCATCGCCAAGCTGGTCACGCAATCTTCCGCTGATCTGCTGGACGAGTGGTTCGAGTTTGATCCGCTCAAGGGCACCAAATCCGCGAGCGGCATTATCGGCACGTTTCTAGGGCCGCGCTCGCCGGGCACGGCCTATGTGCTGCTGCACCATTATATGGGCGAGATCGACGGCGCTTTCCGCGCCTGGGGCTTCGCCAAGAACGGCACGGGCGGCGTCACCGCCGCGATCGCAGCATCGGCGCGCGCGCTGGGCGCGGAGATCCGCACCAAGGCGGCGGTCAGCCAAGTAATCGTGAAGGGCGGGCGCGCCGCAGGCGTCGCGCTGGAGAACGGCGACGAACTGCATGCGCGGGTGGTTATGTCGGCGGCCGACCCCAAGCGCAGCTTCTTGAGCTTTGTGGAAAGCAAGCATTTCCCCGACGAGTTCGTCGAGCAGATCAGGAATTTCCGCGTGCGCGGTTCATCGGGCAAGGTCAACATCGCGCTCTCGGGGCTTCCGCAATTCACCTGCCTGCCGGGCGAAACCCCGCTGCACCGAGGCGCGATCTCGATTAGTCCCTCGATGGATTATATCGAGCGCGCCTACGATGAAGCCAAGTACGGCCAGTTCTCGACCAATCCCTACATCGACATGATCATCCCCTCGATGATCGACCGCGACATGGCCCCGCCCGGCCATCATGTGATGTCCTGTTTCGTGCAATACGCGCCCTACGACATCGAAGGCGGCTGGGACGATGCTAAGCGCGATGCGTTCGGCGAGACGGTGATTTCCACCATCGAGCGCTACGCGCCGAACATTCGCAAGATTATCGTCGGTAAGCAGGTGATCACCCCGAAAGACATCGAGCGCATCGCCGGCATAACCGGCGGCAACATTTTCCATGGCGAATTGCTCTTGCACCAACTCTTCTTCCTGAGGCCTGCGCCGCAATGGGCCGACTTCCGCACGCCGGTCCCCGGCTATTATTTCGGCGCCTCCGGCGCGCACCCCGGCGGCGGCGTCATGGGCGCAGCGGGCAAGATGGCGGCGCAGGAAGTGCTGAAGGATTGGCGCTGATGAGCGACGTCATCATCATCGGCGCGGGGCTGAACAGTCTGGTTGCCGCGAACTATCTGGCGAAGGCAGGCAAACGCGTGCTCGTGCTTGAGCGGCGCGCGTTTGCTGGCGGGCAGGCTGTAACAGAATCTTTCGGCGACGGCTTTAGCGTCGATGCGCTGCACGCCGGAGGGCAATTGCGGCCCGATATTGTCGTCGACCTTGATCTTGAACGGCATGGTTTGCCTGCTTCAACCAGCGAGCTGTTGATCTCCTTGCTGCCTGATGGGCGCCAGCTTCGGCTCACCGCCAACTCCGACAGCGACACGCTCGCCTCCATCGGTGCGTTCTCGAAGCGCGATGCCGAGCGTTGGCCTGACTTCGTGGCGTTCATGAACCAGGCGGCGAACGTCCTCGACGCGGCCTACCGCACGCCGATGCCGCGCTTTCCAAATGTCTCGCTCGCCGAGGGCCTCCCGCTTGCGCGGCTTGCCATGAANNCGCGCGCTGCCGATGTCGGCGCTTGAGCTCACCGAGGAATGGTTCGAGTCAGATGTCGTGCGCGCGGCCATTGGTGCAGTCGCTGTCCACGGCGCGACGCTTGGGCCGATGTCGGCGGGCGCTGGCTATACGTTGATGCACAATTGGCTCAATCGCGGCGGGCCGGGCCACGCCCGCGTCGAGGGCGGCATCGGGCGCA
>DPWD01000134.1 GCA_003526465.1 Hyphomonadaceae bacterium | reverse complement strand
CGCGACCGCCGCCGCGGGCGCGGCTGGGGCGGATGGAGCGACGCTTGGCGCAGCGGTCTACTTGGACAGCGCGGGTGCGTGATCGGCAGGCTTGGCGGACGCTTCATCACCACGACGGATCTACGTCCAACGCTCGTCACGGGCGGCACACGCTCCGGCAAAGGACGCGGCCATGTCGTGCCGACGCTGCTCAATTGGACCGATTCGGTGCTGGTGCACGATCCAAAGGGTGAGCTCTGGCGCATCAGCGCGGGTTGGCGCTCCACCTTCTCGCACGCACTCTATTTTAATCCGGGCGATCCGCGCTCCGCATGCTTCAATCCCTTGGCGGAGGTCGAGCCCGGACCCAACGAGGTCACGCAAGTTCAAAGACTGACAGCCATTCTCGCCGATCCATCGGGCCGCGCGCAGGATGAAGCCATCTGGGACAAGGCCGGCGCCGAGATCGTCGAGGCCGTCATGCTCGATACCTGCTACACGGCCAAGGCGGGAGACAAGAACCTTCTGACCGTGAAGCGCAGGCTGGCCGATCTCGATGCGACCGCCGCCGCAATGCTTAAGACGCTGCATCGCATTGGCCGCGACGGCAAACCGGAAACCCATCCTTTCATCCACGACGCCGCCACTGGCTATGTGTCGATGCACGACCGTTTCCGCACCAGTGTGCAAGGCACGGCGCGATCGTATTTCAAATGGCTCGCCGGCGCCGACATTGAGCGAGCGCTGTCACGCAGTGATTTCCGTCTGGGCGATCTGATGTGCGCAGAAGCGCCCACCAGCCTCTATGTGCAGGTTTCAGCCGCCGATTCCGTCGCTTTACGGCCTCTCGTCCGCATGATGTTCTATGCGGCGAGCCAGGCGCTCACACTTCACGAGACCAAAGACACAGCCGGCCGTCCCAAGCGCCATCGTCTTCTCATGGTAATGGACGAGTTCCCATTGTTGGGGCGGCTCGACTTCTTCGAAAAGAGCCTGCGTCTGATGAGTTCGTACGGGCTCAAGGCCATGTTCGTGGCACAAAGCCTCAACGACATCGCCGAGACCTACGGCCCCTATAACGGCATTCTAGACAATTGTTCGATCTACACGGCGTTCGCCGCGCTCGACCCCATGACGCAAGACAAGGTCTCTCGCCTCACTGGCGCCGTCACCGAAACACGCACGACGTTAAGCGCGCCTCAGACCGCGTTTGCATTCGGGCGGCGCTCGCGCGCGGTCGCGGAGCAAGATCGGCCGCTGCTCGAACCTGGAGAAGTGCGCGGTCTTCCAGATGATGATCAGATCGTGTTCGTCGCCGGCCGTCGTCCCTTCCGCATGAAGAAGGTGCGCTACGACCAGCACCATCCATTCAAGCAGCGCGCCAAATTCGCCCCGCCGGATCAGATCTCGTCTGTCGACACACCGGCGCGGCCCCCACATCCTTGGGATCATGTCAACGCTGTCGGTATCGACACCGAAGTCGAACTGCCGCTCTTCAAGGAGCAGCGCAGCGCCATGGCCGAGAAAGACAAGGCGGAAGCCGCCGAGCGTGTCCGCGATGCTTTGGAAGTCTCCGATGCAATCCTGAAGCGCGTGAAAACGCGCAAGAACAAGAAGCCATGAGCACGGATGAGAGCCTTTCGCTGCCGGCCAAGCCGCGCACGCCGGACCAGGGATTCGAGCGCATCACCGTCAATGTGCCGCGCGGCGCCCTGCTACGACGCTTGAAGCGTGAGGCGGCGGCCAACGGCGCCAGCGTTTCCGCGACCGCCGTCCGTGCGCTGGCCAGGGGGCTCGCCGGAAAGGGGGATGCGGAGGATCGGCTGCTCAAGCTGGAGCGCAGGCTTGGTGATCATATGAAAGCCTCCGCGCGCGACGCGATGATCAGCCAAGAATTGCTGGTGGTTGTCGCGCGCACGCTTCTACTCCATGGCGGCCTTGACGAGGACGCGAGCGAGACAATGGAAATGCGCGTTGACGCCATGGTCGATCGCATGCTGGCGCGCGTCCTCGCCAACATCACGGCCGGCCGTGTGCGCGACATCGCCGCCGCGAACGAAGGGCAAGACTAATGCGGCGCGCGGGCGAACATCCAATCATCGTCGAACGCCGGCTCGAAGCGCTGCGGCATGCGCTTGGGCCCGCCGTTCTGTCGGCCTTGGCCGCGCCCGATGTGATCGAAATCCTCGCCAATCCCGACGGCCGCGTCGTCATCGATCGCTTGCGCGCAGGCCGATCCGATAGTGGCGCGACACTCGACGCGCCCGCCCGCGAGCGCGTCATCCGGCTTATCGCCGATTATGTTGGGGAAACCGTCACCCGAGAGGAGCCGCGCCTGTCGGGCGTGCTCCCTGAGACGGGAGAGCGGTTTCAAGGCTTCCTGCCGCCGATCACGACCTCGCCCACTTTCTCGATCCGTAAGCGTCCTGCCGTCATCTTCACACTCGAGGACTACGTGCGCGACGGCGTGATGAGCGATGCACATGCGGCGCAGATCGAGGCTGCGGTTATAGCGAAGCAGAATGTCCTGATCGCTGGTGGCACTTCTTCGGGCAAGACCACGCTCGCCAACGCTGTGCTGGCGTTGCCTGCGTTTGCCGAAGACCGTGTCTTTCTCATTGAGGACACGCCTGAACTGCAATGCTCGGCCTGGGATTGCGTGCCCGCCCTGACGCGCCGTGCGCCTAAGCCGATCGGCGTCGCCGATCTTGTTCGTGACGCGTTGCGCATGCGGCCCGACCGCATCGTGATTGGCGAGATTCGCGACGGCGCGGCGGCGCTTGAAACGATCAAAGCCTGGAATACGGGCCATCCGGGAGGACTATCGACCATCCACGCCAATTCCGCCCAAGACGCGCTTCACCGTATGGAAGATCTGATCGCCGAGGTCACCGCGCAGATTCCCAAGCGCGCAATCGCGCATGCGGTCGATCTCGTTGTCTTCATACGCCGCGCCCGAGACGGACGGCGCGTCGAATCCATCGTCCACTCCACAGCGCGGCGATAGTCGCGGGAGCCTCCGGGCGCCCACAATTGCGACACGCGCACAAGCCCTTCGGGCGCAATGCTTGTCGGTGGAGCGACAGCAATCTAAGGTCGAAATGCGCGCGCGTGGGCTGCCTTGAGATTCTTACGTGATCCAAGCCGATGACCAAGGCAATCCGCCTTCCGCGGACGCGATGCGCATGACCGCGATGATTGTCACCGCCTATGTCTGCGCGCAAACTTCGGCTTGTCGCCTGACGAAAACCGAAAGCTTTGGGGATTACCCGCTGACTATCCAATGGTCGCGCCGAACTATGCGGCTCGACGCTCCGAATTCGCGAAGAAGATCGGCCTGGGCAAAGGCGTGCGGCGAAAACATTGAGGCGCATTGCACAGCCATATTGTTCGGGCGCATGCGCAGTCGCCTCGCTTGTAACAGTATTCACATCGCCTCTGAACGCTTCGGCCATCAGATGAACGCGAAAGGTCGGCGAAGGTCGCTGCCCCAAAATCGGACACCCAGGATTTCCTTTGCGAACCCTTCAGTGAAACGATCTGGCGCTGTTTTCGTGCGGATCGGGATAAGCGTGCACGTCAAGCCACTGATCCGCGACTTTCGTTGAATTCGATTCAACGGACGACAATTCTTTTCAACGAAAGCCGCCGTGCCACCGACGTCGGCAGGCGCCGAGATTGCTGCCTCTCCGTGCGAGCCGAAACGCGCTCATGAACGGAGGACGCACTTCATGTCTCGCACGATTGAGCGCCGCACGCGCATCGCTCTCATCGCATCTGCGCTGCCGCTGATCCTCGTCGCGCCCGCGCACGCCGCCGGCTCCGGCATGCCGTGGGAGACGCCGATGCAGGACGTGGTGGATTCCATCACGGGCCCTGTCGCTCAGGCCGCCGCTGTTATCGCCGTGACCGTGTTCGGTCTTGGTCTTGCCTTCTCCGAAAGCGGATCAGGAATGCGGCGCGGCATCTCCATCCTGTTCGGCGTCGCCATCGCTTTCGCGGCCGCGTCGTTCTTTCTGGATTGGTTCGGCTTCGGCGGCGGCTTCGTTATCCCGGCCTGACGACTCATGAGCGACCGTTCCCTCAACAGCGCCTATGACCGCCCGGAAGGGTTTGAGGCGCCAATCGCGATCTCGCTGACGCAACCCGTGCTGATGGCCGGCGTGCCGCGCGAGTACGCGATCCTTATGGGCACGATCGCCGCCATCCTTGGGCTCGCGCTCAAACTCTGGTGGCTGGGCCTTCTCTGGTGGGCGATCGCGCATGCCGTCGGCCTCTGGGCCGCACGCCAAGACGCTCGATTTCTCGAAGTGCTGCGCCGCCACCTGACCTTGCCCGCCTTTCTCGACGCCTGAAGGAGAATCGACGTTGCGCTTCCTCGACGAGTTTCGCCAGCGGCCGGCCCATCTCGCTGATCATCTGCCCTGGGCGTTGATGGTCGCGAACGGCGTCGTGCTCAACAAAGACGGCTCGCTGCAAGCCACCGTCGCGTTTCGCGGACCGGATCTGGAAAGCGCAGCGCCCGAAGAATTGATGGCGACGCGCGCGCGGCTCAACAATGCGATGAAGCGCCTTGGCTCCAATTGGTGCCTGCATGTTGAGGCGCGCCGCCGATCCGCCGATCCGTACCCGGATTCTGACTTCCCAGATGCGACATCGGCCATTGTCGACGCCGAACGCCGCGCCGGCTTCGATGCGCATGGCGCAGCGTTCGAGACCGATTATTTCGCCACCTTCACGTGGGCGCCGCCGCTTGATCGGGCAAGCGGAATTGAGCGCATGCTGTTTGATCGCGGCGCCGAAGATCGCGATTGGCGCCGTCACCTCGATCAATTCCAGCGCGACGTCATTGGCCTCGTTGATGTGTTCGCCACGGCACTGCCGGAGGCGCGACTGTTGGATGCGGCGGAGACGCTCACCTACCTCCATGCCTGCGTTTCGACGCGTCCGCACCGGGTGGCGTCGGGGTCACAGCCCACTTTTCTCGATTTTGCGCTGGCCGACACGCCCATTCTTGCGGGGCTTGCGCCGCAATTGGGCGAACAGCATCTGCGCATCGTCTCCGTCCGCGGCTTTCCCGCCGCGACGGCGCCCGGCGTGCTCGATGCTGTGGGCGAACTCCCCTTCCCTCTGCGCTGGGTGTGCCGCTGGATCGCGCTCGATAAGGCGGCGGCGGAACGGGAGATCACCCGCCTGCGCAAGCAATGGTTCGCCAAGCGAAAAGGCATGGGCGCGCTGTTGCGCGAAGCCATCACCAAGGAAGAAGCGCCGCTCGTCGATACCGACGCCGAAGTGAAGGCTGCCGAATGCGATGGCGCGCTTGAATGCCTGGGCTCGGATTCATGCGCTTATGGCTATCTCACTTTGACCGTCACGGTGGCGGATCAAGATTCATCTCTCGCTGACGACAAGGCCCGCGCCATCGTCGCCGCGCTTAATGCGCAAGGCTTCATCGCTAAGATCGAGGATTTGAACGCCGTCGAAGCCTGGCTTGGCTCATTGCCCGGCGAGCCTTATGCCGATCCGCGTCGCCCGATTGTGTCCAGCCTCAATCTCGCGGACATGATGCCGGTGTCGGCGGTCTGGGCCGGGCCGCGCAACGCCGCGCATCTCGGCGGACCGCCGCTGCTGCTGGCGCGCACCGCCGGCGCCACGCCCTTCCGCTTCTCTCTGCATGTCGGCGATGTCGGCCATGCCATGATTGTCGGACCGACCGGCGCCGGCAAGAGCGCACTGCTCTCATTCCTTGCGCTGCAATTCTTCCGATATCCGAACGCGCAGGTTCTCTTCTTTGACAAAGGCCGATCCGCGCGGGCTGCGACTTTGTGTGCGGGCGGCGAATGGCTGGCGCTCGGTCCCGACGCCGAAGAAGCCTCCAAAGTGGCGCTGCAACCGCTTGCGCGTATTGACGAGGAGAGCGAGCGCGTCTGGGCGGCCGATTGGATCGCCGATCTCGCCGCAACGGCCGGCGTCGAGATCACGCCGAAGGCGCGCGAAGAAATTTGGGCGACATTGCAGACGATGGCGTCAGCGCCGGTATCTCAGCGAACGCTCACCATCCTTGCCTCGCTCCTGCAGGACCGCGCCGTCTCTGCCGCCCTAGAGCCCTTCACCTTGCGCGGGCCGCATGGGCGATTGCTCGACGCCGCCGAGACCCGCGTCGCCATTTCACCTTTCGTCTGCTTCGAGATGGAAAGTCTCATGGCCGCGCCATCGGCGATGAGCGCTGTCCTCTCGGCGCTCTTTCATGAAATCGAGCGGCGCTTCGACGGACGCCCGACGCTTCTCGTACTCGATGAAGCCTGGCTCTTTTTGGATGAGACGCGCTTTGCGGCCAAAATCCGCGAATGGCTGAAGACGCTGCGCAAGAAGAATGTCGCCGTCGTCTTCGCCACGCAAAGCCTCGATGATGTCGCGCGCTCGTCTATCGCCTCCGCCCTGATCGAATCCTGCCCCACGCAGATCTTCTTGCCCAATCCCCGCGCGCTTGAACCGCAGAGCGCCGAACTCTATCACGGCTTTGGCCTCACACGGCGTCAGCTGGAGCTCATCGCCTTCGCAGCGCCGAAGCGCGCCTATTACGTGCGCCAACCTGGCGGGCGCCGGCTCATCGACATTCGCCTCGGCGGCGCAGCACTCGCGGTCTGCGGCGCTTCGGCGCCGCAGGATCAGAGCTTGATCGATGCGACGCTTGCACGCGCCGGCCGCGCCAGTTTCGCCGCTGAATTCCTCAAAGCCCAGGGGCTCACCCACGTCGACGCTCTCATCGACGCATTCGCGCCCTTTACGGAGAAGGACAATGCCGAAGACATCGCTCTGGCTCTCTAGCGTTGCCGCTGGCGCGCTCGCACTGACGACAATAGCGCCGGTTCAGTCCGCGCACGCGCAGATGGCGGTCATCGACCCCACCAATCTCGTGCAGAACCTGCTGCAGGTTAAGCACGCTATCGAACAGGTGACACTGCTCACGTCACAATTGGAAGCGCAAGCGCGCATGCTGGCGAGTTCGCCGTTCGATCAGTCCAACGAGATTCGGGCCGCGCTCGACGACATCAATAGTCTGGTGTCCGGAATTCAGGGCATCTCCGCTGAGGCCGGACGTCTCCGCGACCAGCTTGAGTCTCTTTATCCTGGGGATCTCTCTGGCAGAACACTGATGGACATGGTGACCGACGCGGAGTCTCGCGTCGAGGCCACCCGCGACACCGTCGCCGACACGCTGGCGATTGCAGCCGAGATCGAAGCGCGTCGCGGCGATCGCTCCGGACGCATGAGCGGGGCGCTTGCAGCCTCGCGCGGCGCCGAAGGTCAGACCGGCGCCATCCAGGCGACCAACCAGGCGATCGGCGCCCTCTCCGAACAATTGGAGAGCCTTGAGGCGCTGCTGGCGGCGCAAACTCGGATGGCTGGCGCTGAGGCGGCCGCGCGCGCAGCGCGTGAGGCGCAATCGCGCGAAACACATGAACGCATGTGGGGCCGCGAAGCGGGAGAAGTACCGCCGCCCGATTTCGATCCGCTTCCGAACGCCCGGCGCTGAGGTCTAACGTCCCATGCCAGTCGATAGCGGCGTCTCCAATGATCTGATGACGGTGTTCTCCAACACCGTGTCGGCGGGCTTTGCCAACATCTCTGGCGCCGTCAACGGCCTCTTTGGCATCATGATCGTGCTGACCGTCGCGCTGACCGGGATCTATTGGGCGCTCTCCGACAACCGCGCCTCGCTTGCCGCCGGCTTCTCGAAAATCCTGCTGATCGGCTTCTTCGCCTATCTCATCAATGACTGGCAGGCGCTTTCAGAAACGCTCTATGCCGGGTTCATCGAATTGGGCCTACTGGCTGGCGGATCGTCGCTCAGCGCCGGCGACTTCTTGAACCCCGGCAAGATCATCGAAACCGGCTGGGAGATTGTCCGCGCCATCGGCGAAAGTCCGCAGGCGGCGTCATCCGCGCTGGACGTGCTCGGCAATATGGTCGACGCGCTTATCTTCGCGCTTGCGATGCTCGGCATCATGCTCGCGTTCGCGATCCTAGCAATCCAGATCGTCGTCGCCCTTCTGGAATTCAAAATCGTTACGCTCGCCGGTTTCGTGCTCTTGCCCTTCGGCATCTGGTCGAATTCCGCGTTCCTTGCCGAACGCCCGCTCGGCTACGTCATCTCAGCGGGACTCAAGATTCTCACGCTCGCGCTCATTGTCTCGGGCGCGCAGGCCGTCTTCGATCAACTCATGCCCAGCCCCGACGCTGACATCTATGAAGCGCTCACGGTGCTGACTGCGAGCTTGATGCTAGCAATGCTGGCGATCTTCATTCCGAACCTTGCGGCGTCCCTCATCACCGGCGGCCCTAATCTCGGCGCCGGCGCCGCGATCACATCCGGCCTTGTAATGGGCGGCGCAGGCGCTCTCGCCACATGGGGCGCTCTGCGCGCGGGTGGCGCCGCGGTCG
>DPWD01000351.1:5158-14451 GCA_003526465.1 Hyphomonadaceae bacterium | reverse complement strand
GGCGAGCCCTGCGAGCCGCGCGAGGCGCCGCAAGTTCTTGCGGGTGGCGGCGCGCGGATCGCGTTGGGGCTCAGCTTCGCTTGCCCGCCCGGCGCTTTGGGGCGTGGGTCGGTTTCGATCCAAAGCCAGCTGTTTCTGCGGGTCGCGCCGTCGCACCTTCATTTCGTTTCGCTACGTGACGGGGGAGGCCGCAGCGCTGAAGCCATTCTCAGCGAGGCGCATCCGCGCGCCGTTCTCGCGCTGGCGGCCGAGCCGGAAAGCGAGAGCTTCCTGGGCGCGCTCACCCGCTTCTTTCCCATTGGCGCGCAGCATGTCTGGAGCGGGCTCGACCATATCGCGTTCATCCTGGCGCTCGCGCTGCTGGCTGGAGGCAGGGTGCGCCCGCTCATCCTCGCGGCCACCGGCTTTACACTCGGCCACACCTTGACGCTCGGCCTCGCGGCGACCGGGGTGCTACGCCCCGACCAAAGCGCCGTCGAAGCGTTGATCGGCTTCACCATCGCCTTCGTGGCGCTTGAGATCGGCGGCGGCGGAAGCGAGCGCATGCGGACTTGGTCCGGGCCGCTTGCGGCGCTCCTGGCTGCTGCCGGGTTCGCCTCGGCGCTCGGCTTGAACGGCATGTCGCCTTTGATCTGGTTCGGACTGGCGGCGTTCGCCTATTCCTATCCCCGTGGATTTCCGCGCAACCCAATGTGGCTCGCCGCCGCTTTCGGACTTATCCACGGCTGCGGTTTCGCCGGTGCGCTGAATGCGCTGGACTTGCCCCAGCCCCGCCTGCTGGCCGCCTTGGCGGGCTTCAACCTCGGCGTGGAGGCGGGACAAATTGGGGTAATCGCCGCTGCGCTGTTGGTCGGGTCCTTGGCTCAGCGAGCACCTCAAAGACTGCATCTGCCCGCGCTAAGGGCCGCCGGGGCCGTTCTTTTCGGCCTGGGCGCCTTCTGGCTGTGCTCGCGTGCGCTCGCGGCCTAGCTCACGTGCGTTGAACCTTGCTTCGGGGGGCGCCCGGCGCTAGGTATCGCGCCCCGGTCCAGCCCGGGGAAGCGTGCCGCCTTAGCTCAGTTGGTAGAGCATCGGCTTCCCAAGCCGAGGGTCGCGGGTTCGAATCCCGTNNCTCAGTTGGTAGAGCATCGGCTTGTGGAGCCGGGTGTCGTTGGTTCGAGCCCAACAGGCGGTACCATTTTTCCAACAGCATGTCGGCGCCGCCAGCGATCAGACCGGCCCCCAGTTTTGCGCGTTGATATAACCGCGTATGCGCTCGATGCGTGTCGTGGGGTCGGGGTGGGTCGACAGCAATTCGGGCGGCCGCGAACCTCCCCCCGATGACATCGCGCCCCAGAACGGGATCGCCTGCTTCACATCGAAGCCCGCAGCATGCATGTAATTGAGGCCCAGAATATCGGCTTCGGATTCCTGCTCGCGCGAGAATGGCAAGCTCAAACCGAACTGAGCGCCGAGACCAAGGGCTGTCATGGCGATCTGGCTGTTGATCTGGGTTCCCGCCACCTGCAGCACTGTTTGCGTCGCTGCCTCGCGGCTATAACGCTCGGCGGCGTGGCGGCCGGTAACGTGGCCCACTTCATGGCCGAGCACGGTGGCCATCCAATCGTCGCGCTCAGACATTTCGAAGAGGCCGCGGTAGAAGCCGACCTTGTTGCCAGGCAGCACGAACGCATTCTTCTGCGGACTGTCGAACAGCTGGAATTCCCACTCCTGCGAACCGCGACCCGCGCCCTGCGCCACGCGCATGCCCACACGCCGCAGGCGGTCCTGCGCGGCGCGGTTGTTCCAGGCCGGGGTCTGTTGACGCACTTGCGCCCAGGCTTGCAGCGCCGCCTGTGACATCTGCTCGTCGCTGACGATGATGAACTGGCCGCGCCCGGTTTCGGGGTTGGTGGTTGTCTCACAAGCGCTCAGCGCCACGGCGGCAGCCCCCGCGGCCGCGCCANNGGTTTCGCACGCCGGTAACGCCAGCGCCGCCGCCCCGCCCGCGAGGACGCGCATGAAATCCCGGCGCTGCCACCCGGGGCTCTGGATTTTGGGTCGCGCGTCACAGATCTCGCACATGGGATTATCCTTCTGCCTAGGCCTCGCCCGCCCCTGTTAGCACACGGGCGGCGGGCATTTCCAACCCTGCTTGCGGCGGGCAGCCCAGGCGCCAGCGGCGGCGTGGACAGCCACCCCCGCCGCCGCTATAGAGCCTCGCTCCGCGCGGGGGTCTTGCCCCGTAGGGACGCCTGGGTAGCTCAGTTGGNNGCGGATTGAAAATCCGCGTGTCGCTGGTTCGATTCCGGCCCCAGGCACCAGCACCCCTTCCGGGGGCTTCCGCTAACATCCAAAAATGGTTGGTTTTCAACGCGTACTGTCTAGAGACGTCGACGGCCGTTCGTTCATAGCGAATGCTCAGTCGCAACGACCGCGCCGAAGCGTTGGCCCCTGGAGCTTGGAGCTCTGTGCACCCTTCAGCGGCGCGCCGGGTGGCGCGCGAATACCCGCCGAGAGCCGTCGCCAGAGAAGGCGATGACCGCGAAAGCTTCGCGTCCCATGCCGGGTTGCTCCATGCCCGGCGAGCCGATCGGCATGCCGGGCACAGCAATGCCGCGAATCCCCGCGGGGCGCGACTCAATCAGGCTCAGTATGTCCTCCGGCGGCACGTGCCCCTCGATGGCGAACCCAGCAACCGTCGCGGTGTGACAGGACGCCAGATCTAGCGGGATACCGAGTTCTTGCTTGACGGCCCTCATATCCACTTCGTTTGTCACCGTGACACTAAAGCGGCCACTGCGGCGCATGATATCGATCCAGGCTAGGCAGCATCCGCACCCCGCGTCGTGGCGCACATGCATAGCGTGACGCGCCTGCTGCGCCAGCGCGATTGGCGCCACAAGCGCCGTGCTTGCGCTAACTGCAAACATCAGCGCGCTGCGCCGTGTCCAATTGCGCTCCGCTTTTTTCACTACAACTCCCGGTCTCTGCCCAAGGAGCTTATCCCCTTCCCACGCGGCGCGCCTGACCGAAATCAGACATTGTCCGCGTCAAATGTGCGCAGTGAAAGGAACGCTAACCTACCGGCTAGCCGCATTTCGAGTAGCCGCACTCCAGGCATTTGTCGCAGCCCTCGGCGCGCACTAGCGCGGCCGCCCCGCAACGCGGACACGAGCGCGGCTTGACGGAGGCGCCTGAAGCTCTCGCCGCAGGCTCGCCAACGACCGCCTGGACGGCATCGCTATCCAAATGACGCTGAATGACGTCGCCGATCGCTGCCAGCAAGGACGGCACGTAGCGGCCGCCCAACCATGCGCCGCCGCGTGGATCGAACACGGCTTTCAGTTCCTCCGCGACAAACGACACATCGCCGCCGCGGCGGAATACAGCGGAGATCATGCGCGTCAACGCCAAGGTCCAGGCGTAGTGCTCCATGTTCTTGGAATTGACGAACATCTCGAACGGCCGTCGCCGACTATTCTCTTCGACGTCGTTGATGGTCACATAAATCGCGTGTTCGCTCTCGGGCCATTTGACCTTGTAAGTCGAGCCGGTCACGACCTCTGGCCGCGACGGCAAGATGTGGTCACGCCTCGGATTCGGCGCAGCTTCGGTGGAACTCACGGAGAGAATCGAACCCGTGATCGCGTTGGGCCTGTAGGTCGTACAGCCCTTGCATCCCAAATCGTAGGCGCGCTCATAAACATCGACAAACGCCTCGAAGGCAATGTCCTCTGGGCAGTTAATGGTCTTCGAGATCGAGCTGTCTATGAATTCCTGCGCCGCAGCTTGCATCGCAAGGTGGTCGTTGGGCGCCAACGTTTGCGCGCTGACAAAGCTGTGTTCGGGCGGTTTCTCGTCGCCGTGCATGCGCTTCCACACGGTGTAGGCATAGTCGTCGACATCTTCTTCAACATAACTTTCGTCGGGCTGACGAACCTTGCGACGATAGTTGAAGGCGAACACAGGCTCCACACCCGACGACGTGTTGCCCGCCAGCAGCGAAATGGTGCCGGTGGGCGCGATCGTCGTCAGGCAGCCATTGCGCAAACCATGCGCCTCAATCAGGGCGCGCGCCTCCGGGCTCAATGACATCGGCGTCGGTCGCGACAGAAGTGCGCGATCGTAGAGTGGAAACGCGCCCTTCTCCGCGGCCAGTTCGGCGGAACTCCGATACGCAGTCTCGCGAATGAGGTTCAACCACCGGCGCGTGAGCGCCAATCCATCGGATGCGCCGTAACGCGCGTTGCAGAAGATCAGCGCATCGGCCAGCCCGGTGACGCCAAGGCCAATGCGGCGTTTGGACTTCGCCTCTTTTTCCTGCTCGGCCAGCGGATAGCGCGAGATGTCGATCACGTTGTCGAGGAAGCGCACCGCCGTCGCGGTCAGGTCCGCCAAACGCGCCTCGTCCAGGCTCGCGCCCTCCGAGAACGGCGCCTCGACCAAGCGGGAGAGGTTTATAGACCCCAGCAGACACGCGCCATAAGGCGGCAACGGTTGCTCGCCGCACGGGTTGGTCGCGGCGATCGCCTCGCAATAAGCTAGGTTGTTAGCGGCGTTGACACGATCGATGAAGATCACGCCGGGTTCGGCCGCGTCGTACGTCGCGCGCATAAGTTTCGCCCACAACTCACGCGCGCGGACGGTGCGGTGCGTTTCCCCATTGAAGTGCAACGGCCAATCTTGGTCGGCTGCGAGCGCGGCCATGAACGCATCCGTCACCAGAACGGAGACGTTGAAATTGCGCAGCCGCGCGCCGTCCCGCTTCGCGTCAATGAAATGCTCGATGTCGGGATGGTCGATGCGCAGACAGCCCATCATGGCGCCGCGCCGCTGACCCGCCGACATCACGGTTCGGCACATGGCGTCCCAAGCGTCCATGAAAGACAGAGGGCCCGACGCTTTTGCCCCAACGCCGCGCACGGGCGCGCCGGCCGGGCGGATGGTGGAGAAATCCATACCCACGCCGCCGCCCTGCTGCATCGTCAGCGCGGCTTCGCGAAGGTGCTCGAAAATCCCGTCGAGATTGTCTGGAACGGTTCCCATGACAAAGCAGTTGAACAGCGTCACCGTGCGGCCCGTGCCAGCGCCAGCGATAATTCTGCCGGCGGGTAGGAACTTGAAGTCGGCGAGGGCGTCCTCGAACTTCTCTCGCCAGTATCGCCGCGCCCGCGCCGTTTCAGCGGCGGCCACAGCCTCGGCGATGCGAGCCCAGGTCTCCTCCACAGCGCCGTCGCCCGCGCCCTCGCGTGCGAAGCGGTACTTGTTGTTCCAAATCTCAGCTGAGATGGCTGCGTCGAACGGCATGACACTGACTCCTCGGGTCGGGTCGAAGAGCTTCCGTGAGTCTCCGGTAATGAGAGCGTAAACTTGGACACGCGCGACAACACGCCGCTCCCCGCCTAAGCACCCATCACCCGCTACCGCTTCGATCGGGTGACTCCCCAATCGCGCGAAATGGCTGGCGCACGCCGCGACCCATGCGCGCACACAGCGAAGTTGTTGGTCGACTCTTGATATCGATCAATTCGGCAGACCGAGTTGTCATTTTTGATATTATTCGATCCGAATTGTACCGTCCGAGGCACCCTAGCGGAGCGTGGATTACATGGCGCGCGAAGAACCCTCGCTCCAAAGACCCTACGGGGTGGCATTCGTTAGCGCCGCGCTATTGGCCGCTGTCGCTCTTGGCTTCATCGCAATTGCACAGCCTGGAGTGGCCAACGCGCAAGAGGACGCCGCCCAGGCGCCGTCGGCCCCGCCCGCGCAAACCGCGGCGCCGGCCACCTATGTCGGGGCGGAAGTCTGTGAGAGCTGCCACACCTATCAGGCCGAGACTTTCGAAGCGACCATGATGGGCCGCATCTTCCTCCACGAACCGCGCAATGGGCGCGAACAGCTCGGTTGCGAGACCTGTCATGGGCCGGGCTCTGCCCACGCCGAGAACCCGCAGCGCGACGACGGCAGCGCCAATTCCATCGTTGCGTTTCGCTCCGGCACGCCGCGCCCCGTGGCGGCCCGCAACGCGGTGTGCCTCTCGTGCCACGAGAACGGTTTGCGCACGCATTGGCGCGGCAGCCAGCACGAGGTGCGCGGACTCGCCTGCACCGACTGCCACCGGGTCATGGAGCGCATATCGCCGCGCAACCAGTTCGTGCAGCCGACCGAGCTTCAAGTTTGCACCACCTGCCACAGGGATCGCCGCGCGCAGCTATATCGCACGTCGCATATGCCGGTGCGCGAGGGCGCAATGCAGTGCTCCAGCTGCCACAATCCCCACGGCACGCAGAATCAGACCTTGCTGCGCGAGCAGACGCCGAACGAGACCTGCTACGGCTGCCATGCCGAAAAACGCGGCCCGTTCCTTTATGAGCATGCGCCGGTTCGCGAAAACTGCTTGAACTGCCACGAACCCCACGGCTCGATGAACGAGAGTCTGCTGCGCGTGTCGCGGCCACGGCTCTGCCAGCAATGCCACACCGAAACTCAACACCCCGCTCAGCCACAAAATCCAAACGCACGCTTCGCCTTCAACCGCGGCTGCGCCAATTGCCATGGCGGCATGATCCACGGCTCGAATCATCCGTCGGGCTTCCGCATCCACAGATGAGGATGTTGCGAAAGGAGCACTACCAATGAAGATCGCAACGAAGCTCTTGCTCTCTAGCGCGCTGCTGATCGCTCCCGCTCTGCTCATGGCGCCCTTGGCGATGGCGCAGGAGGAAACCGAAGCAGCGGACCAGCCACGTCTCGCCGGCGAGATCGTTTGGAGTTGGCGCGCTTTCGCCGATCGTCCCGACGCGACCGACCGCGCGAAATTCGAACAATATGGGGAAGTCCCGCCGGGCTTCTTCATCGACGAAGCGCACATCTTCACCGACGCCAGCAGCGGCCCTCTCTTCGAGGCATGGGCCTCGAATGTCGGTTACAACAACCAACTCTACGAGATGCGCTACTACAATCCCGGCGATTATTATTTCACGCTGGGGTACTCGGAAATCCCCCATCTCTACAGCACCCAGGCGCGCACATTGTACGATGCCGTCGCCCCGTCCGTCTTGCGGGCGCCGGACTCCATTCAAGCCGCGCTCGAATCGGCGCCCAACGACGCCGCGCGCGCCGCCATCATCGATGCCAACCTGCATATGCGCGACATTGAAGTGACGCGCCAGACCGGGCGGGTGGGCTTTCGCTGGACCCCCAGTCCCGCATGGGACATTCGGGTCGACTATTCCAATGAGGACCGCTCTGGCGCGATGCCGTTCGGCACAGCCATCAATGGCTTCAACACGCTCGAACTGCCGGCGCCGGTCTCGTATTCGACCCAGAATTTCAGCGTCAGCGCACAATACGCTGGCCGAATCAATGAAGAGCAACGCTGGAGCATGAGCCTCGCCTATGTAGGCTCCCTGTTCCATAACGACCTGACGTCGTTCACCTTCGACAACCCGTTCCGGCTCAGCGCGCCGGTGGGAAACAACACGGCGAACGAAGGCCGCAACTCGCTGCCCCCGAGCAACGACGCCCATCGCCTCACCCTCACCGGCGCGGTGGACCTCTCGCCAACCGCCCGGTACGTCGGATCGGTCTCGTACGGCATCATGCGCCAAGACGAGCAATTTCTGCCGTTCACGATCAATCCGACAATCCTCGGTTCTGGCGGCACGCCGATGACGGATCTAAGCCTGCTGCCGGCACAGAGCCTCGACGGCGAGATAGAGGAATTGCTCCTCAACAATCAGCTCACCATGCGATTTGGCCAGCACTGGACCGGCACTGCGCGGCTCCGCTATCTCGACGTGCGCAACAACACGCCGCTCTTGTTCTTCCCCGAATACGTCCGCGCCGACGGGCAGAGACAAAACGACGACAGGCAGAATTATCGCCCAGCCTATGCGCGGACGAATTCCAGCTTCGAGCTAAATTGGCGTCCTGACACGCAATGGTCCCTGGGCGGATCGGTCGCCTGGGAACGCTACGATCGCGACAACCGCGACGCCGACGTCACTGAAGAAACCAGTGGGCGCATTTTCCTGGATGCGTCTCCCGATAGCTTGCCGTGGTTGCGCCTTCGCGCCAGCGCCCTGCACGCTCAGCGTAGATACCGAGATTACGACGCCCTCAATAACGTGGGCGTCATCGGCTATCCGCCGGCCGGCGCCGGGTTCCTCCAAAACCCGCTGCTTCGCAAATTCGACATGGCCGACCGCGATCGCACGCGTATCGACAGCTCCGGCGAACTCGCATTCGACAATGGCCTTGTGATTACACCGAGCATGAGTTGGCGAACGGATGAGTACAGCGACAATATCTCGAACGGCGGCGATCTCGGCCTAAAGGACGAGAGCTACTGGAACGGTGGGATCGAGGTGGCGTATCCCCTGACCGACTCAATCAACATGTCGCTCTCTTACCTGCGCGAACAGTACAACCGCCTACTTGTGAACCGCCAACGCGGCGGCACAGGGAGCACGGGGATAGCGTGCCCGACGGCTGGCGTCGGGAGCGACACCTGCGGTTGGGGCAGCGAAATTTCGGACTATGTCGACACGATTTTCGGGAACGCGTCGTTCATCCTGTCGTCCAACATAGAGCTTGAGCTCTCGGGAACCTATTCTCGCACCTCGAACACGACCGATACGTATTCTCTGGGGACGGCGCTGGTAAATTCGGTTCCACGATACCCAGACGTTCGCAACGATTATCAGGGTCTCGATGCAAGCTTGAAATACAACCTCAGCGAAGCGCTGGGCCAGCGGCTGGGCTGGACTGGCGATCTATCCACCGAGCTGGGCTACGCCTACGAACGCAACAGCATGACGAACTGGGCGACCGAAAGCATGGCCCCCTACATGATCGCGCTGGATGCCGGCGCCAATCGCTCGCTGTTCCTCGACGCCTTGAACCCAAACTACGAAGCCCACATCGTGACCGTCAGCCTGAGAATGGGATGGTAGCGGCGAGCAGACTTGCGCTGTCGTGAGAGCCCACGGCGGCCCAGGAAACAAGCAGGGACAGAACAAGCGAAAAGGAGAATGACAATGAAAAATCCAACGCCAACCCCCGAAAAAACAGTCTCAAGGCGGACGCTGATATCGACCGTGTGTGCGGCCGCTCCGGCTCTGCTCGTGGCGAGCGCGGCGGGCAGCGCCTCCGCGCAAGCCGCCCGGAAAATGGCGCAACGCGCCGTCGCTTATCAGGCGACGCCGCGCGGCGAGCAACAATGCAGCAACTGCACCTTGTTCCAGCCGCCGACAGACTGCCGCAGTGTGGTGGGCCCTGTCGCCCCAGAAGGGTGGTGCCGGATCTAT
>DPWD01000351.1:0-5111 GCA_003526465.1 Hyphomonadaceae bacterium | reverse complement strand
TTCGCGCCGCCGCTGTGGAGCTCAACGTTCCCGGCGCGTCCAGATAGCGCTCACACCGCGGCCGCGGCGGCGGCGGGAGCCGCTCTCTCGCTCTCGCGCGCCGGCCACCACGTGCGCACAATCGTGCCTTCACCCACCTTGCTCTCCACCACGATCGTGCCTCCGTGCAAATCGAGGATTGTCTTGGCGATTGCGAGCCCAAGCCCGATCCGGCCATCGCTCTTGCCATCGCGATCGGCAAAACGATCGAACAACACCTGCAACAATTCCTCTGAAATACCGGCGCCGGTATCCGTGACAATTACTTCCACGCCGCCATCGCGCGCGCGCGCGTGCAGGCGGACGGTCCCACCCGGATCACAATGCGCGACCGCGTTCGTGATCAAATTCCCGACGCATTGTTGAAACAGCGCGCGCTCAGCCCACAATTGCGCGCCGTCCGGCTCAACGACCACGCTCAAGGTTACCCGCGCATCTTCCGCGCCAGCCTCAAAATAACTTCGCAGCACTTCGATTTCCGCATCGAGACGGAGCGCCTCCCTTTCCAAGGAAACCCGGTTGCCTTCGGCGCGAGAGAGAAACAGCAAACGCTGCGCCAGGTTTGACAAAGCGCTGCAATCCTGGATTTGCGCTTCCAGAACCTCCTTCTGCGCTTCCGACATTACTTCGTCGCGTGCGGCGATCTCACACCTGACAAGCATACGGTTCAGCGGCGTGCGAATCTCGTGCGCGACGTTATCGGCGTAGCGGCGCAGGCGCTCGCGCGCACCTTCCAGACGGTCGAGGACGCCGTTGAATGCCGCGCGAAGCTCCTTGAGTTCGCCAACCGCGCCTTCTCCCCCGAGGCGCCGTCCGCGTTGATCGGCGTTGATGCATTCCGCCTCGCGCGCCATCCGCCGCAACGGCGCCAAAAATCTTGTTGAGATCAGCATGGCGACGATGATCGAGCCGATCAGAGTTGGCGCTAGCAGCGCCAACAACATGTAGCGGAAACGCGTCAGCAACGCCTCGTCCAAACTTGTATCGACCGCGACTTGGATCGTGCCCGGCCCTGGCGGCTCAAGACCTCGCGCATCGACCGTCAAGCTAAGGCCGCGCAAGCGAGCCCCTGCTGCGCCGCTCATGGCGGCGGCGCTCCGGGGTTCTTGTCGTGTCGGCGCCGGAAACGCGTCCGCGGCCGCCAACAACGACATTCCAGGCGTTTCAGCGACAACCTCCCCGCGCCCATCGATTACGCGAATGTATACGCGACGCGGCCCTTCCAAGTCCTCGCTGACTTCGTGGGGAAGCCACTCGGCCATGCTCGCCTCGGTCTGCATGACATCGCGCACCGACAACGCCCGCTTGATCAACACTTGCCGATCGATGCTGTGCAGCTGGGAGACCATCGCCAGGTACATCGCAACCGCGGCGGTGGAGACGATCGCCATCGCGCCAATGGCGGCCCATGCCGCCAAACGCCAAGCCAAGCTCCCGGCGGGCGGCCAGACGTTGCGCGCGCGACGCTCCCCTTCACCTGATGACATAGCCACGGCCTCGAAGAGTGTGAATCAGCTTGCGGGAAAATGGCTCGTCGATTCTCTGACGCAGGCGGCGAATATTGACCTCCACGACATTGCTGTCGGAGTCGAGCCTCATGTCCCAAACGTGTGCGGCGATGAAGTTCTTCGAGAGAACGGTGCCCTGATGCATCAACAAGAGCTTGAGCAGCTCGGTTTCCTTGGCGCTGAGCGGGATTTCCGTTTCGCCGCGAACGGCAGTCATACGCCGCTCATCGAGCCGCAAGTCGGCGAACGCCAACTCTCCGTCGCCTCCCTTGCCCGCTCGCCGGCAAATCGCCGCGATCCGCAGGTCGAGCTCCTCGAACGAAAACGGCTTGGTCAGGTAATCATCCGCGCCGAGCGCCAGCCCGCGCACGCGGCTCTCGACGCTGTCGAGCGCCGACAGCATGAGTACGGGGGTTCGCATGCCGCGACGGCGCATTTCGGCGATGACCTCCCAGCCGCTGCCGCGTGGCAACATCACGTCTAAGACAACGATCTCGAACGTATCGTCGCCAAGGCGCTCAAGCGCCGCCTCACCGTCGCCGGCGGTTACCAACGTGTGCTTTGAGTCGGTCAGCCCGCGCTTGAGTAGCTCGCAAGTCTGGGCGTCATCCTCCACGACCAAGATCTTGGCCACCTTTGACCTGTCTCCTCACCTCGTCGGCACGCGCAGGGTGAACCTGGCGCTGTAGGCCTCCAACCCATCGGAACCGATGCCGTCATAAGCGCCAGAGATGTCGAGCGCGAGCCCTTGGCGGGTCGTGGCGCGCAGGCCAAGCTCGGCGCGCGCGCGCACGTCGTCGCGCCCAACGATGGCGCCGTCGATCTCTCCGAAGCCTAAGGCCTCCGCTTCGTTCGCGAATGTCGTCGCAACGCTCAAGGCCAAGCGCGGTTCAAGTTGCACATCATCCAGCTGATAGCGGTAACTTATCTCGGGGCCCGCCGCTATCTGACCAAAGCGCGAGCGGACCTCGGGTACGGTTAAGCCATCGCTGTCGACGTAGCTCTGTGCATTGTCTTGCATGTAGAAGATGGACGCCGATGGCCTCACCGTCCAACCCCCGGCCTCCAAATTCCCGGTCAAGCGCGAGGAAACCAGCCAGCGCTCGGAGTCGAAGCGATCGGTATAGGTCAGGAACGGGCTGACGTCGTTGCTGGATTGGCCCCAGGCCGCGCGCAAACGCCAGAAGACGCCGTCCCCGAGCCGCATTGTCGCATAAGGTCCGACCATCCATCCCTGCCCTTCGACTTCTCGAGCATCGGCGCCAGAACGCTCACTCATTGTGTCGTACTGAGCCATCGCTCCTACGAGCAGCCGTGAGTTCACGACGTAGTCGGCGCCCAAGGAGACAAGCCCGAAATGGCCGTCGGCCTCGCTACCAAAACCGTTATCGCTAAAGTCAGCGTAAGTTCCCTCTATCCAGATATCGAAGGGATTGGACCGCCCTTCGTTGTCGCCGGCGCCAAATCTGTAACCGGCTTCGGCGGCGCGGCGCGCCTGACCGTCGGCATAGCGCCGCGAAAGCTCACTCAAACTCGCGGCGAATTGCCAATTGCTCGAATCTGACCAGCCCTCCTCAACCCGAGGCGGGCCAATATCGCGTCGCGCGCGGAAGCCGACCTGATCGCTGTTCGCGCGTGCAGCGTCCGGCGAGAACGCCATGGGATCTTGGCCGTCGACCTCACGACGTCCCAAAGCGCGTCCTTCAGCCACTGACGCACTGTGCCCGCCGCCCCGCGCCGCACCTAACAACCGTTCGATTTCGCGATTGGAGTCCGGCTCGCTCGCCGCCAGGAGCAGGTTGCGGCGCCCTAGATAGCCAGCAATGGCCTCAACCGCTCTCGCCGGCGTCGGCGCGGGCGCGACAAAGGTGAAGAGCCCCGCGCCCACGCCCGCGCCATTTGGCGTCGTGACAGAAACATCGACAACGCCCGCGCCATGGGCGGCGGTGGTCGCGGTCAAGGTGGTGTCGCTCGCGACCGTAAAGCCCAGCACAGTGACGCCCCCGACCGTGACCGCGGTTGCGCCGGTGAAGTTCGCGCCCACAATCGTGATGACGGTTCCCCCGGCGATCGGGCCACTGGCAGGGCTCACGGAGGCGACGCTCGGCGCCGCTGGCAAGGCGATGTACGTGAACAGCCCCGGTCCGGTTCCGCTGCCATTGGGCGTCGTAACAACAACATCGGCCACACCCGCCGCGTGCGCGGGCGTCGTCGCCGTTACGGTCGTGTCGTTGACAACCGCCACCGCCGCGGCGGCAATGCCGCCTATGGTCACGACGGTGGCGCCAGTGAAGTTCGCGCCCGTTATCGTGACCGACGTTCCGCCAGCTTCCGTGCCGCTCGCGGGATTGATTGCGGCAACCGTCGGCGCCGGCGGGGGCGCGACGTAGGTGAACAGCCCAGCGCCGCTTCCGCTGCCATTCAGCGTCGTGACCGCCACATCGGCAGCGCCGGCGGCATGCGCCGGCGTGGTAGCCGTAATCGTCGTGTCGTTCACGACCGCAAACGCCGTAGCGGCGGTCCCGCCGATCGTCACAGCCGTCGCTCCAGTGAAGTTCGCGCCCGTTATCGTGACCGGCGTTCCTCCCGTAATTGACCCGCGCGTGGGATCGATCGCCGTGATTGTCGGCGCTGGCGGCGCAACATAAGTGAAAACACCGGAGCCGACGCCGCTGCCGGCCGGGGTTGTGACCGTGATGTCGACGATCCCCGGCGCATGGGCCGGCGTTGTCGCGCTCAGCGTCGTGTCGCTCAGCACCGAGAATGTCGAGGCCGCGACACCGCCTATCGTCACCGCCGTTGCGCCAGTGAAGTTCGCGCCATCGATTGTTATTGAGGTTCCCCCGGCGGTCGGGCCGCTTGTGGGGCTTGCCGAGGTGACGCTGGGCGCTCCCGGAGGCGCGACATAGGTAAACAGCCCGCCGCCGGTTCCCGTTCCGCCGGGAGTGATGACGACCACATCGACCGCGCCCGCGGCGTGCGCGGGTGTCGTCGCGTCGATAGTGGTTGCGTTCACGACCGTAAACGACGCGGCGGTCCCACCGATCGTCACCGATGTGGCGCCGATGAAGGTCGTGCCCCTGATCGTGACGCCGGTTCCTCCCGCGGTTGGCCCGCTGGTCGGGCTGATTGCGGTCACTGTCGGCGCCTGGGGCGCAACGTAGGTGAACAACCCCACCCCGGTTCCGCTGCCGTTGAGTGTCGTAACAACAATGTCAACAATGCCAGCCGCGTGCGCGGGCGTTGTCGCGGTGATCGTGGTGTCGTTGACGGCCGTGAATGTCACGGCCGCATTGCCGCCAATCGTCACCGCTGTGGCGCCGGTGAAGTTTGCGCCGGTGATGGTGATCGCCGTACCGCCCGTTGTGACTCCGCGCGGGGGATTGACCGCCGTGACGCTTGGCGCATTGGGCGGCGCGATGTAGGTAAACAACGCTGTGCCCGTCCCAACGCCTCCTGGGGCTGTCACTCCAACATCGACAACGCCTGCGGCGTGCGCTGGCGTCGTTGCGGTGATGGAGGTGGCGCTGACCACCGTGACGTTCGTTGCCGCCGCGCCGCCAA
>DPWD01000313.1 GCA_003526465.1 Hyphomonadaceae bacterium | reverse complement strand
ATCTACGCCCCGGCGGAGGCGGCGCGTGCGCTGATCGCGCGCGTCAATGCCATGCACGCGCGCGTCAGCGGGACAACGCCGGCCGGCGTGGCCTACCGTGCTGACGATCCGGAACTGTTGAACTGGGTGCAGGCGACGGCGGCATTCGCTTTCTCCGAGGCCTATCATCGCTTCGTGCGGCCATTGTCGGGCGCCGAGCACGATCTGTTTTATGCCGAAGGCGCGGGCCCCACTGCTTTATACGGCGCAACTGGCGCGCCGCGTTCGGCCGATGAAATGGCGGCGCTGTTTGCGGCGATGCGGGGAAAGCTCGATCGCTCCGAGATTGTGTTCGAGTTTTTGCAGATCATGCGGCGCGCGCACTTCCTGCCCTCGCGCATGCTACAGCGCTTGGTTGTGCGCGGCGCTGTCGACATCGTTCCCGCTTGGGTGCGCCACATTTTGGGCCTCGGTGCTTCACATGGCCTGCGCTTCGGCGAGGCGAGCTTGCTGCGCGCGCTCGGCGCGGCGGGCGAACGCGTTGTGCTGCGCGAAGCCCCGCCGGCGCAAGCGTGCGTACGTATGGGGCTCCCCGCGCGAGCCCTGTATCGGTGAGGGCTGCCTATCCTGTTGGCAACGCAATCGAGGCCTGGCCGAACGCGTAGCGCCAACCTTCCGGCATGCGCACATAGGTATCGCTGAACCAGAGCCGGCGTTCGAACGCCTCGCCCTCGCGGGTGACGCCCTTCAGCCAAAGCCGCGCCGTGACGATGGCGGCGTCTTCACCATAAAGGCGCACCATTTGTGTGTCTTCGTCCTCGACCTGGTGCTCGTATTCGGCATCGCGCTCGCGCGCCGAACGCAACAAGTCCTCGCGCGTAAACACCGCGCCACGGCCGATGACGAGAATCATCTCCGGATGCAGGATCGCGGCCATGGCATCCGCATCGTTGCGCTCGACCGCGGCTTGGTACGCGGTGTCGAGCTCGGCGATTGTGGCGCGGTCCTCCTCAGGCGTGGCGTGCGCGGCGCCGACTGCGCCAGTTGCAAGCAGCAGCGCGAACGCGGCGGCGGCGCTTTTGGTTCCTGTCATGAATAGTCCTCGTGCTTTCCCTGGAGATACGCAGCGGCCGCTCCCGATGCTCGCCATTTCCGGACTTGCGACAATCGCGACAGAAAATCTGGCCTCGACCTGCGCCGATAAGTAAGGTCCGCGGCTTGGAAGGCGAATGTCCATGGACCACACGCACTGCCCAGGCTGCGGGGCTGCCTTCCCGGAACGCGACGGACCCACGCACGCGTACATGACCTCCTCGCCGGCATGCTGGGCGGCGTTCGGACGTCTGCTTGCGCAGGAATATTTGCAACCCCGCTTGGAAGGCGCGCACCGGCTCAGCGTGGACGCCTATGCCGTACAACACCCAGGCGATCCAGCGGACCGGCGCGCGGTCCAATCTGTCGGGCTGCACCTGGCGCGGCTCATGGTTCAGCTCGAAACGCCGCGACCGCCTCGCCAAACCAACAGCGTCATGCTCGCATTTGCCAACCGCAAGCATACGCTGATCCCGCTGCACCCCCCGTCAAGCTTTTCCATGACCATCGCCGACGTCACGCCATTCGCCGGCAAATCCGAACACGCGCATAAAGTCCAGGAATGGGCGCGCTCGGCCTGGAACGACTGGGCCGCGCATCACGACTGGATCAGGCGCTGGGCGCGGGGAGACTAAGACGGCGCCCTGCGAGGGCGCCCCGGCGGCGGCTGGCATACGCCCATACCTTTACGTAGCAATCCGGATGCGGCGATTTGCGCGCACTTGTGGACCGCGCGTTAAACCTGCGCCAATCGCCGCGCGCACAAGCTCCCCGCAGCAGTCGCGGGAGAGAGAGCATGTCATTGATGGTTTGGGACAACACGCTTGCGCTCGGCGTGCAGGCGATGGACGGCGAGCACAAGGAATTGCTGGCTCTCATGAACAAGATTCACGATGGCTTCCTTGCCGGCGCCGTCGTGAACGACACCGTCGCGAGACTGGGCGCTGCCTGCGCGCGCCATTTCGCCGACGAAGAAGCTTTCATGCAATCGATCGCCTACCCCGAACTCAACGTGCACAAGCTCTTGCACAAGCAATTGCTCGAGAAATACGCCCATCACGCGGGCGCGATCAAAGCCGGCGGCGGTAAGGCAAACGAAGCGTTCTTCAGCTTCCTGAAGCTGTGGCTCGTGTCGCACATCAAGGGGATCGACGCGAAATACGCCGCGCACTCCAGGGGCGCGGGGCGCTGATGTTGAGCATCGCGGGGGTTGGGTTACGGACGGCCGGTCTCAATCAACTCCGATTCGATTGCCCGCAGCAGCGCGATTGGCTCAGCTGCTGCGATCTCCCATTCCTCGAGAGCTTGCTCTTCGTTGGCGATTGTCCAGTCACACACCTCAGCCAAGAGCGCCTTCTTCGCCGCCCTGCGCGCCTGCTTTTCGGGTGTTGCTAGCGCTGCAGCTACCTTTGAGGAAAACGTTGACGGGTAGTAGCGCTCGAAATCCTCGGCAGGGAACATCGCGCACCTATCTTCGGTAAGCCAGTCAAAGCGCTTCCGCAGCTTTTCTACCTGTTCGGTCCCATCCGGCCCAGCATCCGCACGCACCCACAAGCGACCTCGATAGGCAGGCTCAAGGTGCACGAACGTCACGAGGCGCGCAAATGAGTCGACGCTTGCCGCCAGTTCACTTACGCCAGCGCTGGAAAACGTGCGCAATCGCGCCACAAGGCGCGGCGCAAATTTTGGCACCAGCACTTGATTGACGATGGTTTCCGCCGACGCCTCTTCAAGGAAGAGCCAAGCATCGTGAAGGCCGAGATCTCCGAACTCGTAACCCAACTCACGCAAGAGGTCAGTGCGTGCCTCTGCCCTCTGAGGACACTCCTCCACCGATGATGGCGCAAGCGGGTCATTGCCATCTCGCCGGACCCTGAATATCTTGGTTGTTGGGTCCGCTCCCAATTCGCGAAGCACGATGTTGGAGTGCGTAGCTATCAGAAACTGATTGTGTTTCGATGCTTCTCTGATCACATCCAACAGGGCCTTGAGTCCGCGAGGATGCAAGTTGGTTTCGGGCTCTTCCAAAGCAAATATTTTCCCACGCTCACCAACAAGCTCGACGATCAATCCGACCATCTCAGTTACACCATCACCCATCTGATCCAATGTAATGAACCGATTTCTGTCCAGATGAATCCCGGCGACCTTTCCGCTGACTGATGCCGCCGTTGTGATAGGCAACCCGAGCACATCGCGCACCGCCGCCTTGAAGGCCTCGTGATCGGGCCCATCGGTTGCCACGCGGTCTATTCGGCTGACAAGATTGTCAAAAGTACCCGTGACATAGGATTGCTGGCTCAACGAAATGGCCTCGTTGAGGACGCTGGCCTTGCGGCGAGCGAGGAGAGGAACGACCCCATGAAGCGGCCTTTGCTGGTGGAACAGCCGGTTCCCTCCGCCGAGACCAACCCTTGCAAATGAAGAGTGTGCGAGTCCGGCGCCAGTGCCCATCTCTAGCGAAGCATGAACACCGTTTTCAAAGCCGCCTGGTTGGTGCGCGAACCACTGCCGCTCATTTGAGGCGACATCCACGATCTCGACAGCAAAGCCACCACCAGTCTCGCCAGCGCGGATGTCATTTTCATTGAGTTGCTGGCCAATCTGCAACGATAACACGGCGCGAAGTATCGTCGATTTCCCGCTGTTGTTCGGCCCGACAAACAGATTGCAGCGCGGACCCAGGTCCAAGGCACCCGTATTTTCAAAACAACGGAGGCCGACGATATCGACTCTTCTTGCATACATAGGTTAGGGTCCTCTGCGCTACACAACCAAACAGCGCACCTTCGCCTCACAAAAAACTATACGGGTCCACATCGATCTGCACGCGCACCGCGCTGTGCAGTTTCACCCGCGCCGCCCAAGCGGCGAGAAACGCGCTCACATCCACACCGCGATCCGCGCGCACCAAGAACCGCCGCCGGTGCATACCGCGAATCACGCTGAGCGGCGCGGGTGCTGGGCCCCATAGGTCGAGGCCATCCACGGCAGGCGCTTTCTCACCCATGGCGCGCGAGGCGTCGTCGGCCAGCTGTTCGTTCGGCGCCGAGATGATCACCGCCGCCAGACGCCCGTAAGGTGGCATGCCGGCGGCTTCGCGTTCGGCGATTTCGGCGGCGAAGAACGCGTCGCGATCCTGGGCCGCAAGCGCGACCATCACCGGCTCGTGCGGCGCGTAGGTCTGAATCAGCGCGCGGCCCTTCTTCTCGTGCCGCCCGGCGCGACCGGCGACCTGACTCACCAGCTGAAACGTGCGTTCGCCGGCGCGCAGATCGCCACCCTTCAAGCCCAAATCGGCATCGACTACGCCGACAAACGTCAAGTTCGGGAAATTGTGGCCCTTGGCGACGATCTGCGTGCCGATAAGAATGTCGATCTCGCTCGCTTCCATGCGCGCCACCAGGTCGCGCACGGCCTCGCCATTGGGCGTGGTGTCGGAGGAAAAAATCTCGATGCGCGCGCCGGGGAAAAACTCGCGCACCTCTTCCTCGATGCGCTCGACGCCTGGGCCGATGGAAGTAAACGCGTCCGACACAAGACATTCCGGGCACGCCTTTGGCTTGGGCATCGAAAACCCGGTGAGATGGCACACAAGCCGCCCAGAATAGCGGTGCTCCACCAGCCAAGCCTCGCTGTCCGGCGATTTCATACGATGGCCGCAGGCGCGGCACAAAGTGAGCGGCGCGTAGCCGCGGCGGTTCATGTAGAAGAGCGACTGCTCGCCGCGCAGCATTGCTTCGGCCGCGCCGCGGATCAGCTTGGGCGATATCCAGCGGCCTTTCTCCGGCGGATCGAGCTTCATGTCGACCAGTTCGACATCTGGCAGTTCCGCGCTCCCGTGCCGCGAAGGCAGGCGCACATGCGCGTAACGGCCCTGCTGCGCGTTGACCAAGCTTTCCAGCGACGGCGTGGCGCTCGCCAGAATCACCTCGCACTCACCGAGCTTGGCGCGCACGATCGCAAGATCGCGCGCCTGATAGATCACGCCCTCTTCCTGCTTGTAGGAAGGATCGTGCTCTTCGTCGATGACGATGAGGCGTAGATTGGGGTACGGCAGAAACAACGCCGAGCGCGCGCCGACGATGAGCCGAGCGCGCCCCGCCGCCACTTCGCGCCAGGC
>DPWD01000128.1:3252-3739 GCA_003526465.1 Hyphomonadaceae bacterium | reverse complement strand
GCCGTTTCCGGCGCCGCCGCGGCCTCCTGCGGGGGCTTGTCGCCGTCTGGCGCCGGCGTAGGCGTCTCGTCGGGGGTCATGCGTCCCATTCCTCCCCCACGCCGGGGTCGCGTTCGCGCGGCGCGTGCTCCGATTTGAGGCGCTCGAAGCGGGCTTCGTCAAGCAGCTGTCGTAGCGCCCACACCGCCATGCCCCTCACCAGGGGCGAATCTCCCAACAGCGCCTCCGCCACCGTGGCCAAGCCCGCATCGCCAGAATTGCCGATGGCGCAAACGACATTGCGCNNCGCGCACAAACCGGTCACGCCCGGTGCGCTTGACCGGCGTGCCGGCGAAGCGGGCGCGAAACTGCGAGTCATCGAGTACGGCGAGTTCCGCCAGCGGGGCGAGCCGCAAATCGTCGCGCAGCGCCATGCGCGTCTCGCGCGCCTCGGCCGCGAACTTGTTCCACGGACACACCGCCAAGCAATCGTCGCAGCCGAACACGC
>DPWD01000128.1:0-3065 GCA_003526465.1 Hyphomonadaceae bacterium | reverse complement strand
AGATTGGTGTGCTTGCCCTGCCAGCCCAAGCCTGCTCGCTCGGCGAGGGGCTTCTCCATCAACGGCGCGGTGTCGACGAACACCTTCACGTCGCCGCCGCTCTCGCGCGCGAGCCATTGCGCGAGCTGCTTCAGCTTGCCCTTGATCACATCGTGATAATCGCGCCGCGCGGCGTAAGCGGAGACGAGGCCGGCGCGTTTGTGCTGCAGCAGGGCGATGGGATCATCGGCGGGTGCGTAATTCAGGCCGACCAGCACCGCGCTCTTCGCTTCCGGCCAAAGCGCTTGCGGATGCGCACGCCTTTGCTCCCCCGCCTGCGGGGGAGCTGTCAGCGAAGCTGACGGAGGTGGCGGGGACGCACCGCCCCCTCCGTCTCGCGCTACGCGCGAGCCACCTCCCCCGTAAACGGGGGAGGAAACGGGCCCCAGCCAAGCCATGTCGCCATGGCGGCCAAGCGCCAGAAATTCTTCCAGCCGCGCGCCCGCGTCCCACGGCGCATCGGCGCGCGCAACCCCGATGGCGTCGAAACCGAGTTCGTACGCTTGGCGGCGAATTGTGGCTTGGAGGTTGCGCGCGCTCACGCCCCGGCGTTCGCTCCGACACTAGGGAGCATCGCCTTAGCGTTCTTGATGGCGACCCATTCTGCTTCGTCGCATCTCATCCGCTCCTCCCTTCATCATTGTGTCAACAGGCGGGTGCGTGCCTGAACGTCCGCGACGCGCTCCGAATCGAGACGAATAGCCGTTTCCATATGTGCGTCGACGGATGGCTCCACTTCGGCCATGGGCCTCGGGTCTCGAAGCAACGTCGCAATGGCCTCCAACTCCATAGCGATGGCGATCTCGCGATCGAAGGACGCTGGGTAAGTGGCGAAGGCACTGCTAGCACGCGCCAGCAAGCCGGGTTCGAGCCCTTGCTGAGCTCTTGCTCCATTGAACTGCGCAAGCATCGAAGTGGTTGCCGCTCGACCGCCGGCGACATGGGCGCGCATTTGTTGCGCAACCGTTCCAATAGCGTCGGCGGCAGCTGCACGCCCATTCTCGTCGCCTTGCAGGAAGGCGAGCTTGAAATTGAGGAGAGACCAGAGCCCGTCGTAGAAACTGGCGAAACTCTGCAGCAGCGAACGCTGGGGGTGTTCTCGGCGAAGGGCCGCAGCCGACGTCGTGTTGATGTCTTGGAACAAGCGCATCGTTAACAAGGCTGCGCGAATTGCGGTCGTCCTAAATTCCCGGACTCCTCCGCTGCGATCTCGCTCGAACGTCAGCGCCAGCGCCAAGTGGGCGGACGCTATTTCATCAATGACGTTTGCGGTCTCCGCCAGCCGCGACCGAGAGGCGGCAATCGCCTCAGTAGCTGCTGGGAGCAAGTCGGCGGCGTTTGCAGGTGGCGCTTCCGGCCAGTTGGCGAGATCCACGCGTGCCGCAGCGGTTGCTGCCTGGGCATTTTGCGCCCACGTGCGCGCCTGATCCGCCCAGTCGCGCTTCTGGCCGCGATCCATCTCTTCACTTGGCGGCGACGGCATCCCCTGCAATGCGGTTACGATGGCAATGCTGATGCGCTGGAACTCCCCGGACCAAGCCGCGAACGACTGCACCTGCTCGACTTGATTTTGTGCCTGAGCCGGCACCGAGGCCATGCTTGATAGGGCGAGCACCACCGCCAGCGCCGGCCCGACCATCCCACTCGAACCGCGCCGGAACCCAAGCATTGGCGTCTCCCAGTTGAAACACCCTTGTAGCTTTGCGGCGTACTTTAGATCCACAGCAAATCCACAAACGCAGATTCGCCGGGACATGCTGGCAGGTGTCGTGCGTGGGACGCCCGAGCGTAGTTTGGTTGAAGCGCAGTTGCCGGCCGGGGCGCCGGCGCTCCATATTTGCCCGCCCCCAAACAAGGAGAATCGCTTGGACCTCATCGACCTCGCCCGCGCCGCGCTTCTGGGCATTCTCCAGGGGCTCACCGAGTTTCTGCCGGTTTCCTCCACAGCGCATCTGCTGATCGGCCAGGACCTCATCGGCTACGAGGACGAAGGCAGCGTCTTCACGGTGATGATCCAGCTTGGTTCGATCCTGGCGGTGATGTGGCTCTACCGGCAGCGCATCTTCGATGTGGCGACAGGGCTGCCGACAAAGCCCGAAGCGCGCCGCTTCGCGCTGATGCTCTTCCTCGCGTTCCTCCCCGCCGTTCCGATTGGGCTTCTGGGAAAGGAATTCGTCACCGGCGCGCTGCACCAGAGCATGGCGGTGATCGCCTGGGCGTTCATCCTTGGCGGGCTCGCCATGCTCGCGATCGAGCGCTTCCGCCCGGCGCCGTTGATCGCCGACGCTGCGAACACGCCGATCGGGCGCGCGATTGGCGTTGGTTTTTTTCAGCTGATAGCGCTGATCCCTGGCGTCTCGCGCTCGGGTGCGACCATCTATGGCGGCCTGCTCATGGGGCTCGACCGGCGCGCGGCAGCGGAATTCTCGTTCTTCCTGGCGATGCCAACCATGATGGGCGCGTTCGTGATCGAGTTTCTCGACGTCAAGGATCACATCAGCGCCGATCGCATCGCTGAGATCGCTGTCGGTTTCGTGTTCGCGTTTCTCTCGGCACTCATGGTGGTGAAGCCGTTTCTCGATTTCGTCACCCGCATCGGCTTCGGCCCGTTTGCGTGGTACCGGATCGTTCTTGGCGCGATAATGCTGGGGGCGATGGCGATGGGATGGGCGTGAGACCTCAGATCATCGCCAACGAGACATCACTGCGCTCGCCAACACACCGAGCCACGCCAGCGCGAACGCCGCGTTCATGACGCTGGCGAGGCGCACATGGTCGTAATCGGCGAGCGCAACGCCAAGAACGGGCAACAGCAGCAGCGCGCCCAGCACCGGCCGCCGCCGCGCGCTCAGGAAACACAAGCCCGCGCAGAATACACCGTGCGCGGCAAGCAGCGAGAACTTGATCCACGCGCCTGCCTGCGAAAACGGCAACAGCGCCTCGGGCGCATCGAGCGTCTGGGTGATCCGCAGCAGAGTGGTGGTTTCGAGGTAGTCGCTCGCCGCCGCGCCCAGCGCCGCGACGAT
>DPWD01000294.1:200-4754 GCA_003526465.1 Hyphomonadaceae bacterium | reverse complement strand
AACGGCATCATCGAGAACTTCCGCCCGCTACGAGAGGAACTGATCGCCGCCGGGCACAAATTTGCGTCCGAAACCGATTCCGAGGTCATCGCTCACCTAATTACCGACGGGCTCAATCGCGGCCAGACGCCGGAACAAGCGGCCATTACCGCGGTGCGCCGCCTTGAAGGCGCGTTTGGGATCGCGTGCCTGTTCGCTGGCGAAGAAGACGTGCTGATCGGCGCGCGCAAGGGCAGCCCGCTCGCAGTCGGCCTGGGCGAGGGCGAAATGTATCTCGGCTCGGACGCTATCGCGGTGTCGCCGTTCACGACGCGCGTCATCTTTCTCGAAGAAGGCGACATCGCCGTGCTCTCCCACACCAGGGCGAAAATTCTCGACGCCGACGGCCAGATCGCGCACCGGACCACGCACGTTTTCTCGGGCGCGGCGGCGGCGGTGGAGAAGGGCAATCATCGCCACTTCATGCAGAAAGAAATCTACGAACAATCCGAGACCACTGGCCGCACAATCACGCGCTACGTCAACGCCTTCGAAGAACGTGTGGAGATGCCGGATCTGGATGGCGTCGATCTCGCCGCCGACAGCGCAATAATCATCGGTTGCGGCACCGCGCACTATGCCGGCCGGGTAGCGGAATACTGGCTGGAGCAAATCGCCGGCATCCCGACCGAGACCGACATCGCCTCCGAATTCCGCTATCGCAAGCCGGCCTTCGCCCAGAAAACCTTCGCCGTCTTCGTTTCTCAATCGGGAGAGACCGCCGACACGCTCGCGGCGCTGCGTTATTGCAAGGAGCAGGGCGTCAAGACGCTGGCCATCGTCAACGTCCCCGAATCCACCATCTGGCGCGAGGCCGACGCGCGCCTGCCGACGCTGGCGGGCCCCGAAATTGGCGTCGCCTCCACCAAGGCGTTCACCGCCCAGCTCTCGGCGCTCGCTGCGCTCTCAATCGCGGTCGGACGCGCGCGCGGCGCCTTGTCGAGCCAGGAAGAACGCCGGCTGGTGCACGCGCTCATGGAAACGCCGCGCCTGATCGCCGATGCCCTGAAGTCCGAGCCCGGCATCGAGGCCATCGCGAACGATTTGGCGCAGGTGCGCGACGTGCTCTATCTCGGCCGCGGAATCCACTATCCGATCGCGCTCGAAGGCGCGCTGAAATTGAAGGAAATTTCCTACATCCATGCCGAAGGATATGCGGCAGGGGAACTCAAGCATGGGCCCATCGCGCTGGTTGACGAAGGCACGCCGGTGGTGGTGGTGGCGCCCCACGATTCGCTATTCGAGAAGAGCCTCTCCAACATGCAGGAGGTAGCCGCGCGCGGCGCCAAACTGATACTGATTTCCGATGCGGCCGGCTGTGCGGCGGCCAGCGACATTGCCGCTCACACCATCCTGGTTCCGGCCTGCGATCCGTTTGTGGCCCCCTTGGTTTATTCGATTCCAATCCAGTTGCTCGCCTATCTTACCGCAGTGCATAAGGGCACCGACGTGGACCAGCCACGCAATCTGGCGAAATCGGTGACTGTCGAATGACGAAACTCAAGGCGGGGGTGATTGGCGCGGGCGTGTTCGGCGCGCATCACGCGTTCAAGTACCGGATGGACAAAAGGGTCGAGCTGATTGGGGTGTACGACCTCGACCCCGAGCGCACCGAGGCGCTTGCGGAAACGCTGGGCGTGCGCGCGTTCGCCACCATGGACGACATGCTCGACCTGCTCGACATCGTCACCGTCGCGTGCCCGGCGCAAACGCACGCGAGCGCCTGCGCGGCGCCGCTCGAATACGGCAAGCACGTGCTTGTCGAAAAACCCATCTGCACCTCCACCATGGAGGCGCAATTGCTGGTTGACATCGCCGCCCAACAAAAGCTGGTGCTCGCGTGCGGCCATCAGGAGCGCCTGGTGTTCGAAGCCATGGGCCTGTTCGACGCCCCCGAGGCGCCGACGCGCATCGAGAGCGTGCGCGAGGGGCCCTGGAGCGGACGCAGCGCCGATGTTTCGGCCACGCTCGATCTCATGGTGCACGATCTCGATCTGGCGCTGCACGTGATGGGGCGCCAACCGGAGAAAATTATAGCGCAAGGCCGCGCCGAGAAAGGCAAGACGGCCGATTCCATTGACGCACGGCTGGCCTTCGGCGGTGCGGAGGCCGTGTTTGTCGCGAGCCGCGTGGCGCAGGCGCGGCGGCGTTTCATGCGCCTCGTTTATCCATCCGGAGAAGTGAACGTCGACTTCCTCGCCCGCACCTTCGAGAACACTACCGACTTTCCGCTCAACGCGGATTTCGCCTCCACGCCGAAAGGTTCCGATCCTCTCGGCGCCAATGTTTCGATTTTCATCGATGCGGTTTTAGGCAACGTCGAGCGTCCCGCCGTCACTGGCGCGGAGGGGATGGCGGTGCTCGAACTCGCGCTGCAGATCGACAAGGCAGCGGGGCTGCCATCTATTAGCTAGGGACCATCATGCTGCCCTTCATCGACCTTGCGTCGCAACGCGCCCGCATTGCCGGCAAAATCGACGCCGCGCTCGCGCGCGTACTCGCCCATGGCCAATACATCAACGGCCCCGAGGTGCGCGCGTTCGAGGGCCAGCTCGCCCAATTCTGCGGGGCTAAGCACACGCTCGCCAACGCTAACGGCACCGATGCTCTGGCGCTGCCGCTGATGGCGTGGGGCGTAGGCCGAAGCGATGCGATATTCTGCCCGGCGTTCACGTTCGCGGCGACCGCGGAAGTGGCCCCCTGGGTGGACGCCACGCCCGTGTTCGTGGATGTTCTGCCGGATACGTACAACATGGACCCAGCCTCACTCGAAGCGGCGATTGCAGGCGTGAAGCGCGAGGGCAAGCTCAATCCGAAGGCTGTGATCGCGGTTGACCTGTTCGGGCAGCCAGCGGACTATCCCAAAATAGCGGAGATTTGCCGCCGCGAGGGGCTGAAGCTAATCGCCGACAGCGCACAGGGCTTCGGCTGCACGCTCGACGGCAAGCACCCGATGCATTGGGCGGACGTAACGACGACCAGCTTCTTCCCGGCCAAGCCGCTAGGCTGCTATGGCGATGGCGGCGCTACGCTCACCAACAACGACGAGGACCTCGCCGCCATGCGCTCTTTCGCCGTGCACGGCGCCGGCAGCGACAAATACGACAATATCCGCATCGGCATGAACTCGCGCCTGGATACCATGCAGGCCGCGATCCTGATCGAGAAGCTGGCGATTTTCGCGGATGAAATCCGCGAGCGGAACGTCGTCGCCGACCGCTACCGGCAAATGCTGCCCAACCAGGTGAAAACCCCGCGCGTCGTCGCCGGCGGCGTTTCGACCTGGGCGCAATACACGATCGAGATCGAGGATCCCGACGGGCTCGCCGCGCACCTGCGCAACGATGGAATCCCCACCGCGCGCTACTATCCCAAGCCCCTGCATCAGCAGAGCGCCTATCGCGCGTTCCCTGTAGGCGCGGGCGGCATGAAGGTGAGCGACGATATCGCCGGGCGCGTGATCAGCCTGCCCATGCACGCTTATCTCGATGAAGCGACGCAGGCGAGGATCGCGGAGAGCGTGCGGGGGTTTTGCAAAGCGGGGGGGATGAGGTGATGCGCTGTGCAATATGGACCGCCGGCGTCCTCGCCGGCATCGACGCTCGCTACCGCCCAGACAGCGGTGAGTTAGTAGCATCGTATGCCGGCGAGGACGCCGGCGGTCCATATTGCACATGACCCGCACCATCCTCGGCGTTATCGGCGGCAGCGGCATCTATGACATGGCGCTCGACGGCGCGCGCGAGGAACGCATCCCTTCCCCCTGGGGCGAGCCATCGGACGCTTTGCGCATGGGGCAAATCGCGGGCGTCGACGTGGTGTTCTTGTCCCGCCACGGGCGCGGGCACCGGCTTTCGCCTACCGACATTAACTATCGCGCCAATATCGACGCCTTGAAGCGCGCCGGGGTCACCGATTTGATTTCCGTTTCGGCTTGCGGCTCGTTGAAGGAAGAACTTTCGCCCGGAACTTTTGTGCTGGTGGATCAATTCATCGACCGCACCTTCGCGCGCGCCAAGAGCTTCTTCGGCGCGGGGTTCGTGGCGCATGTGTCCATGGCGCAGCCTGTTTGCCCCAAGCTTGTGGACGCGCTGGAGCAGGCCGCGCGCGCGGAGAACATACCCTGCCATCGCGGCGGGACTTACCTCGCCATGGAAGGCCCGCAGTTTTCTTCGTTGGCGGAATCGAACCTCTATCGCTCGTGGGGCTGCGACCTGATCGGCATGACCAACATGCCCGAAGCCAAGCTCGCGCGCGAGGCGGAGCTGCCGTACGCGATCGTGGCCATGGTCACCGACTACGACTGNNGGTCACCGATTACGATTGCTGGCGCGGCGATGTCGCGGCTGTCGAAGTGACGAACGTGCTGCAAGTGCTGCGCGACAACGCCGCCAAGGCGCAGGCGCTCGTGCAGCGCGTCGCGCCATTGCTCGGGCCGGAGCGCAAACCCTCCCCGCTCGGCGTCGAGACCGTGCTCGACTTCGCCATCATTACCGCGCCCGAGGCGCGCGACCC
>DPWD01000294.1:0-143 GCA_003526465.1 Hyphomonadaceae bacterium | reverse complement strand
CCCAAGCCCGGGATCATGTTTCGCGACATCACCACGCTGCTGGGCGATGCGCGCGCCTTCGCTTACGCCGTGGAACAACTTGCCGCGCGCTTTCAGGACCGCGGCGTCGCCAAGGTCGCGGGCATCGAGGCGCGCGGCTTCAT
>DPWD01000127.1 GCA_003526465.1 Hyphomonadaceae bacterium | reverse complement strand
CGATGCCGGCTGGAAGCCGGCGCTCCGGGAGCGGGGTAAGGACGCCGGCGGTCCAAGAATTTGAAACCCTCCGACGCACTCACTCGCCATTGGACCGATGCGCTGCCGCGCGCTTGGAAGCCTTACGCGCAGCTCTCGCGGCTCGACCGCCCCATCGGTTGGCAACTCCTGTTGCTGCCCAGCTGGATGGGGATCGCGATTGCGCGCGCGGGCGCGGGCTTCGCGTTGAGCGATCTGCAACTCGCGTTCGCATTTCTAATCGGCGCCATCGCCATGCGCGGCGCGGGCTGCACCTACAACGACATCCTCGATCGCGACATTGATGCGCAGGTCGAGCGCACGCGCTTGCGCCCTCTGCCCTCGGGCGCGGTAAGGTTGCGTGGCGCGTGGCTCTGGCTCGTCGCGCAATGCCTGGTTGGCCTCGGCGTGCTGCTCACCCTGCCCCGCGCCGCGCAGATCGTCGCGCTGACCGCGCTGCCGCTGGTGGCGCTCTATCCGCTGATGAAGCGCATCACCTGGTGGCCGCAAGCTTGGCTCGGGATGGTGTTTTCCTGGGGCGCGCTTGTGGGCGGGGTCGCCGCCAGCGTGACGCCCGGCGTGCCGATTGCCGTCATCGTCCTCTATCTCGGCTGCATCGCCTGGACCATCGGCTACGATACGATCTACGCGCTGCAGGACCGCGAGGACGACGCGTTGGTCGGCGTGCGCTCCACAGCGCGGCTGTTCGGCGACAAGTGGCGGGTGTGGACTGGCGGCTTTTACTTTGCGGCGCTCGCGCTTTGGATCAGCGCCGCCCTAGTTGCGGGAGAAGGCCTGTTAGCGAGCGCGGCGATCATGCTGATCGGCGCGGCGTTCGTATGGCCCATGTTGCGCAGCGTCGATGACGCGCGTCTGGAAACGGCGCTCGCCGCCTTCAAGCGCAACGCCGGCATCGGCCTGCTGGTCGCCCTCGCGTTTGCGCTTGAGCCCGCGTGGCGTACATTGCGGCTGCTACTGGGGGTCTGACCGTGGGTGAAGCCGAGAAACATCTGAGCGCGGTGTGCAAGCGCTTTGCGAAGGTCGTGCCGGGGCACGAGGCGTTTCCGACCAAGTTCGAGAAATCCAAGGACCCCTACCGCGCGCTGGTGCGCTCGGTGGTCTATCAGCAGCTCTCCGGGAAAGCTGCCGCCACCATTCACGGCCGTGTGTTGGCGCTGTTTCCCGATAAGGACCACCCCGATCCTGAAGACCTGATTGAGGCGTCCGAGGCGATTTTGCGCGGCGCCGGCCTCTCGCGGCAGAAAGCGGCCGCGCTAAAGGACGTGGCGCAGAAGCGCATCGACGGCACCATTCCGCCCGCGCGCGCGCTCGTGCGCCTGCCCGACGAGGAAATCATCGAGCGCTTGACCGCCGCGCGCGGCGTTGGGCGCTGGACCGTGGAGATGTATCTCATCTTCACGCTGGGACGGCCCGACGTGTTGCCCATCGACGACCTCGGCGTACGCAAGGGCGCGGAGAAACTCTACCGCCGCGAATTCACGCCGAAGACGCTCGGCGAATACGGCAAACGCTGGGCCCCCTGGCGCAGCGCGGCGGCCTGGCATTTGTGGCGGGTGATGGATACGCAGACGCCGGAAAAGTCTAAGATTTGAGGCTGGATTTGAACCGCGCTACCTCCCCCTCGACGGCAGGGCGATCGCATTTGAGGACGTAGTGAGAGCGATCCCCAGTGGGCAGAGTCTTGCGTCCCTCCCCCCTTGCGGGGGAGGTGGCGAGCGCATACGAGCCGGAGGGGGTAGCGGCGGCGCTCTCTCAGGCTGAGTTGTACGAGCGCGAACTCCCCAGTTGCGGCGCTGCACCCCCACCCCCTANNCCCTCCCCGCAAGGGGGAGGGGGTGCGCTCGTCTAGTACGTCTCCACACCGAGTTCACCGAACTCACGCGTCACGCCGCGGTCGAAATCGCGCGCTAGGTTCATGTCCTCGGTTCCTTCGTTGTCGCCGCCGCGCCGGCGAGATACGCCGCGCCCGAACAATGCGGTTGGGTTGCCCGGCTCGAGCGTCAGCACCGCATCGTAACTCTCGCGCGCGGCTTCCCATTCTCGCGCCCGCAATTGCAGCAGACCGCGGCAAAGCTGCGCGCGCTTGTCGCGCGGGTCGATCTCCACTGCGGCGTCGGCGTCACGGCGCGCCTGCCCTACGTCGGCGTCCTTAATGAGCACGCGCGCCCAGCAGCGCCCGGCTAAGGCCGGAGAAAGCTGCGGATTGATCGCCAGCGCCGCGTCGTAATCGGCGAGCGCGCCGGCGTGATCGCCCTGCATCTGCTTTGCCCTCCCGCGGCTGGCAAGCGCCTGTTCAAAACGCGGGTTCGCCGCAATGGCTGCGTCGAAGGCGGCGATTGCGGTCGTCGCGTCGCTGCGCTGCGCCGCGATTTCTCCCTTCAGATAATGCGCTACGTCGTTCAGTTCGCCGCTGGCGACGAGACGATCGACCAGCGCCTCGGCGGCGTCGAGTTGGCCGGAATTGATTAGAATAGCGGCGCGCCCGCGCACCGCGCGCATGTTCTCGCCATCGGCATCGAGAGCAGCGTCGAAATCACGCAGCGCCCTGGTGACATCGCCGCCTTCGTCATAGGCCGAAGCGCGATTGGCAAGGGCGACCGAGAGGTTGGCATCATCCAGCGTATCCGACTCGATAAGCGCCGAGCACGCCTCGATCTTGGCCTCGGTTTCGATCCCAGGATTTCCGCACGCGGCGCGCGCCTGCGCCAGAGGATCGGGTTTGGCGCAACTCATGAGCCCAATCGTCACCACCAGCAAAAACGCGCTTCGCATCGCCCCCCTCCTCAAAACCAGCCCGGCCAAAGTCAGCCTGGACCAAGGCGCCCTCAGCGCCCTAAGCTGCGCCCTCCCTAGCAGGAGCGCGCGCCTTGGCCAATCTGTTCGACCTCACCGGCAAAACCGCCATTGTCACTGGCTCGTCGAAAGGCATCGGCAAAGCCGTCGCCCACCGCCTCGCCGAGCACGGCGCCAATGTCGTGGTGTCCTCGCGTAAGGCCGACGCCTGCGCGGCGGCGGTCGACGAGATCAACACCGCACTCGGACGCAGGGTCGCGATTTCAATCCCCGCCAATATCGCCGCGAAAGAAGCGCTGCAACAGCTTGTCGACGAAACCAGGCGAGCGTTCGGTCGGATCGACATCCTGGTCTGCAACGCCGCCGCCAATCCGTATTTTGGGCCGATGGCTGGCATGTCCGACGATCAGTTCACCAAAGTCCTGCAGAACAACATCGTCTCAAACCATTGGCTGATTGCGATGTGCGCCCCGGAAATGCGCGCGCGCAAGGATGGGGTCATCATCATCGTCTCATCTGTTGGCGGTCTGAAGGGTTCGCCGGTGATCGGCGCCTATAACATTTCCAAGGCCGCCGACATGCAGCTGGCGCGCAACCTGGCGGTGGAATTCGGACCGGACAATGTGCGCGTCAACACGATCGCGCCGGGCCTGGTACAGACGGATTTCGCCAAGGCGCTATGGGACAATCCAGATATCTTGAAGGCGTTCCTGGCGCGCTCGTGCCTGCAACGTGTGGGACAACCCGACGATATCGCGGGCCTTGCGGTAATGTTGGCCTCGAAAGCGGGGGCGTTCTGCACCGGCCAGACGTTTGTCGCCGATGGCGGCCAGACCATAACCTGAAGGATCAGAAGGCGCCGATCATCGGCTCGATCTTGGCCTTGAGCGCTTGGGCGGTGAACGGGATCGCGATAGTGGCTGAAGTCCCCGCCTGCGCCGCTTCGGCGTCATCGCCGATCATGACAAAAGGCGTTTGCCGCGTGCGCGCATCGGCGCGCACGCGCGCCAGCAATTCCCGGCCCGTCATCGGGCTCATGCCTGAATCGGAAATCACCAGCGCGTAATCCTTGGCGCGCAGCTTCGCCAGCGCGACGTCGCCGCCGGTCGCTTCGTCTATATTGCTGAAGCCCAATTGGCGCAGCAGGTTACGCACGATGCGGATCATGGTGTTGTAATCGTCGACGATCAGTATGGGCATCGTCATCGACACGGCCATGTGCGCTTATCCCCAAACGGCTCGGCGGAGACGACGCGCCGCCGGATCGGGGTGCGCGATCCGGCGGCGTGACGTTACCGGCTCTTACTTGCGCCGTGTTGGAGATACACATAACAAACACTCGGAAATTTTCGGTGAAGCAGACTTTAAGCATGAGTGAATTTTATCGCCGCCATCGTGGCAATCGCTTACCCTTCGGCAATACATGAGCCCGCGCGGGTCCGGAAGTGAAGGACTTTGTGAACCTATGACGCGCTTTGCCTTGCCGGCGCCGATCCCAGCGAGCGCGCGCGGCGCCTCGGTGGCGCTTGGCAATTTCGACGGCGTGCACCTTGGCCACCGCGCCGTCTTGGAGGCGGCGCGCACCGCATCCGCCGCACACAGCTCGCTGGCCGTCGCCGTATTCGAGCCCATCCCGCGCCGCTTCTTTCACCCTGAGGCTACGCCATTTCGTTTGCAATCGTCGGCGCAGCGGGCGCGAACGCTCGAAGCGCTGGGTGCGGCGCATGTGTTCGAAATTCGCTTCGATGCGCCGCTCGCGCAGATGAGCGACCGCGACTTCGCCGAGAAACTTCTGGTTAACCAGATCGGGGCGGTCCATGTCAGTGTCGGCGCCGATTTTCGCTTCGGACGCGGGCGCATGGGCGATGTCGATGCGCTCGCGCATTTGGGACGCGAGCTTGGTTTCGGCGTTACCGCGGTTGCGCCGGTCGGCGCTCATGGCGCGCGTTATTCCTCATCGGCTGCGCGCGCAGCGCTTGTGGCCGGCGATCTCACGGAGGCGACATCGATGCTCGGGCGGCCATGGGCGGTCGAAGGCGCGGTGCAGCGGGGGTTCGCGCGCGGGCGCGAATTCGGCTTTCCCACCGCCAACCTCGCGCTCGGAGATTATCTCCGCCCGCGGCTTGGCGTTTACGCGGTACGGGTTTCGCTCGAGGGCGCCACGCATGACGGCGTCGCCAGCGTTGGGATCAATCCAACATTCGGGGCGCTGCCCGCGCCCGTGCTGGAAGCGCATCTGTTCGACTTCGACCAATATCTTTACGGCAAGACTATCGAAGTGCACTTCATCGCCTTCCTCCGCGATGAAGCGGCGTTCGACAATGTCGAAGCGCTGAAAGCACAAATGGCGCGCGACTGCGACGACGCGCGCGCCGCGCTGGCCAAGGCCTAAGCTTAACCCTCGAAGGGCGGCGGCTTGGGCGGGAACCAGTCCGGCATGTCGGTGGAAACCTTCATCGGGAAACGCGCTGGCCGCTTCTCCAGGAACGAGGTCACGCCCTCGGCGGCGTCGGCGCTAGCGCCGCGCTCGACCATGAGCTGGCTTTCCAAACGATGCGCTTCCATCGGATGCTCGGCGGCCAGCATCTCCAGCACCATGCGCCGCGCCAGCGCCACCGACACCGGCGAAGTATTGTCGGCGATCTCGCGCGCGAGCGCGTAAGCTGCTGGCAGAATCTGGTCGGGTTCATGCAATGAGCGCACAAGCCCGCGCGCCAACGCTTCGTTTGCGTCGAAGATGCGCCCGGTCATAAACCATTCGAGCGCGGTGGAAACGCCTACAAGCCGGGGGAGAAAATAAGACGACAGCGTCTCGGGCACGATGCCGCGGCGCGCGAACACAAAGCCGAAACGCGCGGCCGGCGACGCCAGGCGCACATCCATCGCGCATAACATGGTGGCGCCCACGCCGATTGCGGCGCCGTTTACAGCAGCGATCACCGGCTTCAGCGATTCATAGATGCGCAGTGCGACAACGCCGCCCCCGTCGCGGTGGTCCCCGACAGCGTCGGCGGATTCGCCCCGATCGCGGCGCTTGTCGTAATTGAACGTCTCCGCGCCCGATCCGAGGTCGGCGCCAGCGCAGAACGCACGCCCCGCGCCGGTGACCACCAATGCGCGCACGTCGTCGTTCCTGTCGGTCTCGTCGAACGCCGTCAGCAAATCCTGAATCATCGCGCCGTTGAAGGCGTTCAGCCTTTCGGGACGGTTGAGCGTTAGCGTTGCGACGCCGTCGGCGACGGCGAGCTGGATGGTTTCGTAGGACATGCGAGGGCAGTAGGGGAATAAGCGCAGAAGGCAATAGGCGGCGCTCAGCCTACGCCCTTACTGCCCCTACCCTCATTGCCTTCAAAGCCGCAGCAGCTCAACTTCGGCGGCCTGGTAGGGGTCGAGCCGGTAGACCATGTGCCGGTGGATCGCCACCAGCGCGCCCTCGCCCCAATCCTCGATCATTTCGGCATCGTCATGTTCGCGCGCGGCCCAGCGCGTGCCGTCCTCGCAGATGAGCACACGCCCGCGCGCCAATACCGCGTCGATGGCCGACACCGTCCCCGATTGCGCGCCTGCGCTCAAGCCGGCTCGAAAAACTCCAAGAATCGCGTCACGTTGATCCGTGGACAGGCAGCCCCAACCGAGCCGCCCGAACAGGTCCGGCCCAAGATAAGCGGCCATGGCGTCATTCTGCGTCATGTCTCGCGTCCCCCGACGATTCGGCCAAGAGAATCTAATTTGGTTAGCGGAATGTTACTGGGGTGGACGCGCCTGCTGCGCGGCTCTGCTCTTGGCGTACACAGATCTAAGTCCGAGCAACAAAGATCGAACCGCCCCTTTGAGCATTTTGAAGGCGACAGAGCATGATTGCCTGCAGTTCAGCGCTCGCCTCCATTTCCTCGAAGTATTTCTCAGCAGCGATGCTCATGTCGGAAAAAAAAGTCCCATCATCAAGAACGGTGTCGCCAACCGAGCTGTGCTGCAGATGCAGCTCAGGCATGGCGTGAACAACACTGAAATGCGCCGGAGAAAAATTGTGCAGCATGCGGCAGCGGAACAGATAGAGATTCTCAGCATGCTCCTTGTACTTGTCAGGGAAGTAGGTCCTCACAAAATCAGGCATGCGATTGGCTTCACCTTCGTATCGATACCCGGATAGAGCATCGGTGGCCGAGACGACGCATAGAAACGACAAGAAAGCGGTGTCATTCTGGCGCAACAGGAAAGGTATGCCCCGCAGATAGATGTCGCGAAACCAATCCCGCGCGCTTTGAATTGAAGTGTCCATTTTTGTGGTCACAAATTGAGCCGCCAGATGAAATCGCGATCGGCGGTTTTCCCCACCATGAATTTATGTTCGCCCATGTGCTCGAAGCCGTAGCGGCGATAGAAGCGCTGCGCGCGCTCGTTATTCTCCCAGACGCTCAGCCACAGCGCGCTCGCGCCCCGTTGGCGCGTCCAGTCGACAACCTGTTGCATCAGCGCGTGCGCCACGCCTGCGCCCTTCGCCTCGGCCGCGACATAGAGCCGGTAAAGTTCGCGGTCGCGCGCGCCGTGCTCGACCTTCAGATCCACCGGCCCGGCCTGGGCATAACCGACGAGCGCTGTGCCATCGAACGCAAGCAGTGTACCGATCTCCCCATCCGCGATCTCTTCGCGCTGGATCGCTTCGCCGTAAGATTTGGCGAGATAGGCAGCGAGATCTTCCGGCGGATAGAGGTGCGCGAAGGTCTCGCAGAACGTGCGCGCGGCGAAGGCGGCGAGCGGTGCGGCGTCGGCGGGAGTGGCGGGGCGGCCGCTGATTCCCCCGCCCCCTTGTGGGGCGGGGGTTAGGG
>DPWD01000003.1:5296-5709 GCA_003526465.1 Hyphomonadaceae bacterium | reverse complement strand
CGCCGCGGGCTGACGATCCTGCGCCCGGACGGCGCGCGCATCGACGATTATCGCCCGCTGGTGCGCGTCAACGTATCGGTGACTGTCGAGCGCGAGGGCCGGCGAGAATCGGGCTCCGCCGGGGCGGGCGGACGCGAACCCTATGAAGTGTTTATCGCCCCGGCGCGCTGGAAGGCGCTGGCGGACGAAGCCATCCGCATCGCACTGGTCAATCTCGATGCCGAGCCAGCCCCGGCGGGCGAGATGGACGTGGTGTTGGGGCCAGGCTGGCCGGGCGTGCTGCTGCACGANNGCGACTTCAACCGCAAAGGCACGTCAGCCTTCTCGGGCATGGTGGGCGAACGTGTCGCGGCGCCCGGCGTAAATGTTGTGGATGACGGAACCATCGAGAATCGGCGCGGCTCGCTCAATGT
>DPWD01000003.1:0-5129 GCA_003526465.1 Hyphomonadaceae bacterium | reverse complement strand
CTGAAGCGCGGCGTTTACGCGGTTAATTTCGGAGGCGGACAAGTCGACATCACTTCCGGAAAGTTCGTTTTCCAGTGCACCGAGGCTTATTATGTCGAAGGCGGAAAGATCAAGATGCCGATCAAGGGCGCGACGTTGATCGGCGATGGGCCTTCCGCGCTCACGCGCGTGCAGATGGTCGGCAACGACCTCAAACTCGATGAAGGCGTCGGCACGTGCGGCAAGGGCGGGCAGAGCGTGCCCGTAGGTGTGGGACAACCGACACTATACATCGGCGGATTGACTGTCGGCGGCATGTGACGCGCACAATACGATTTACAATTTCAAGAATCGCAGCAGAACGTCTGCATCCCAACTCATAGGGGAGGTTGATACTATGGCTGCGAAAAAGAAGGCGGCGAAAGTCGCAAAGTCCGCTGGCAAGGCGAAAGCCAAGAAGCCGGCAGGCAAGAAGCGCTAAACCGCTCTTGCTCAAACTACGGAACGCCGTCGGGCCAAAACCCGGCGGCGTTTTCGTTTGTGGTCGTCGCACCGGCGCGCGCGCTCGTCGCAAACCGCCCCCAACTGCCCAGATTTCACCCGAAACCCGCCTCCAGACACGATCCCGCAATCATCCTGCAACGATGAGAGGCGATCAGCCGGTCAAGGCGCTACGCCATGCACGGGCGACGGCCCGGGGACACCGAGGGGATATGCAATGCTTAGGCGAATGATGGCGTCGGCGCTGGCCCTGACCGGCATTGCCTATGCGCAGGAGGCGCCCGCGCCCACGGCGCCCGGCGCCGATTGCACGCCGATGCCCACATGCGCGGCGAGTGTTTCAGGACGCGTGAGCTACGACACCGCGTTCTTTGCCCAGTTCAATCCCCAAAACGCGCTCGACATGGTGCGCCAGACGCCGGGCTTCTCGCTGGACGGCGGCGACGACCGGCGCGGGTTCTCCGGCGCGGTCGGCAATCTCCTGATCGACGGCGTGCGCCCCACTAGCAAGAGCCAGTCGCTGGAGAACATCCTCTCGCGCATTCCGGCGAGCCAGGTCGTGCGTGTTGAAGTGCTGCGCGGCGCGGAGGTCGCAGGCGACGCCTCTGGGCAAGCGCAATTGGTCAATGTCGTGCGCACGCCATCGGCCGGCAGCGGCATCTGGCGCATTGGCGGCGAGCATTATCGCGAAGGCATGAACCCGCAAGGCGAACTCTCCTGGAGCGGCCGTCGTGGGCAATTCGAGTATGGCGTGGGCGTTGACTATTACAGCCAAGGACGCGATCAGCCCGGCAATCGCCGCTACGAATTTGCAAGCGGCGCATTGGAGAAAACGGCGGACACGCCCGGCCCTGCGCGCCAATTTCGCGAAGGCTCGCTCAACGCCAATGCGGCTTTCCCTCTGCTCGGCGGCCGACTGAGCGCCAATGGTCAATATTACGCCAACCGCTTCCACGGGCTCAGCGATTTTTTCTATTTCGATCCGGTTGGCGCAGAGCTCGACACTGAATTCGACAATTTGACCGAGAAAGAGAACAATTTCGAACTCGGCGTGAACTACGACCGCGATTTCGGGCCCTGGACGCTGGCGCTGGTGGGGCTCCACAACCGCGACCGCTATCGCAACACGGAAGCTTTCAGCTCCCGCGATTCCGCCGGCGCGCTGAATTTCGCGTTCGACCAGAACATCGACAATCTGAGCCGCGAATCCATCGCGCGCGGCGCGCTTTCGCGCTCGCTCGGCCAGCATAGGCTCGAGTTCGGCGCTGAAGCCGCGCTCAATTCGCTCGACGCCGAATTGGTGCTGACGCTCGACGACGGAACAGGCCCAGTCGTTCAGCCCCTCGACAATTCGAACGTCCTTGTGGAGGAAGAGCGCGCCGAGGCGTTCATTGTGCACACTTGGCGGGCGAACGACGAGTGGTCGATCGAAACCCGGCTCGCCGGCGAGCAATCGACACTGACCTTCACCGGACCCACCACGAACCAATCCGTCGAACTCGCCTTCTTCAAGCCTTCGGTGCAGATTTCGCGCAGTTTCGGCGAGCGCAACCAGGCGCGGCTGCGACTCTATCGCGATGTCGGTCAGCTCGACTTCAACGACTTCGTATCCGCCGCGGGCCTGACCGAGGGGCGCATCGAGGGCGGCAATCCGGATTTGCGCCCGCAGATCGATCTGCGCGCCGAGCTTGGCGCGGACTTGCGCTTTCCGGGCGACGCCGCGCTCAACCTGACCCTGACGCGTCATTGGTACGAGGACGTGGCTGACTTGGTGAAGCTAATCGACACCGGCAGCACCCCCAGCACCGCCGACGACGTGCCCTTCGACGCGCCCGGAAACATCGGCGAGGCCGATGCTTGGAGCCTCGACGCCAACCTCACCCTGCCGCTGCGGTTCTTGTTGCCCGGCGCCCAGATCACGGTCGCGGGCGAGTTTTGGCAGACCGAGGTCACCGACCCCATCACTGGCAACATCCGCGATTTCTCAAGCCGGCCGGAATCGGAAGTCGAAATCGAGTTCCGTCAGGACCTCACCTCGCCGCGCATGGCTTGGGGCGTCAGCCTTTATAAGGAGGGCGAGAATACCGGTTTCCGCTTCAACGAGACCGACACCTACGAAGAAGGCCCCTGGATCGACGTGTTCGTGGAAACCACCGCGATCGAAGGTCTGCGGCTGCGCTTGGTCGCCGCCAACGTGGCAAACGGCGAGATCAACCGCGAGCGGCGCTTCTATGGGCCGAACGACCGCGCCGACCCGCTGGAAAGAGTGGAGCGGCGCTTCCGCCAATTCGGCCACGCGCCGTGGTTTGTCGTTTCGGTCGCGGGAAGCTTCTAAGGAGCGCGCCGCTCTCGCAGCGCCGGCTTCCAGCTGGCAAACGGTGGTTGCCATCGCCCAGGCTTGTGCCGGTTGAGACACCGTGTGCCGGCTGGAAGCCGGCGCTCCTGGATGGCGCTTCAGTGCGCCCGAACATGCGGGCCTGAAGGCGCGCTCTCCGGGCCGCGTCCGCCGCAAATGTCGCACGCCGGCTCGGTCTCGCCTTTCTTGACGCCCCTTGCCCCCCCCTCTAGTACTCCCGCGCGCTTCGTGGGGCATCGGCAACGAGTCGCCCTTCCGGAGTGCGTGACCGTTCAATGGCTGACCAAGACCCGCCGGAGGACGCCCTTACCGATCTGCGCCGGCGTGTCGCCAAGGCGCGCGGCGAGGACGCCCCCACTCCCCCGCCTCAGAGCCCGGCTTCGCTGGCGCTTCGGTTTGGCGGCGAGTTCGGCGCGGCGATTTTGGTTGGCGCGTTGCTCGGATACGGGGCCGACACTTTTCTCCGCACTTCGCCGGTGGGGATGGTGATCGGCATTGGACTGGGGTTCGTCACTGGCGTGGTGAACGTTGTGCGCGTGGCGCAATCGTTCAACCGCGCCAACCCGCCGGACCCAAACGCGCCGTCCATTCCGGACGATGAGGATTGAAGGGTGAAGCGTTAGTGTCGAACGACCCGATCCATCAATTTCACATCAATCCGATCAGCGAGCCGATCCATTTCGGAGCGCTGGACGCGACATTCACCAATGCCAGCCTGTTCATGGTCGCGGGCGTCGGGCTGGCGAGCTGGTTCATGGTTTCGGCGATGAAGCCGGGCGCGCTCGTTCCGGGCCGCGCGCAAGTGATTGCCGAGAGCGCCTACAATTTCATCCACGGCATGGTGAAGGATGCTGCCGGCGAAGAGGGCGTGAAAAAATTCTTTCCCTTCGTGTTCACGCTCTTCCTGTTCATCTTCGCCGCCAACATGCTGGGCATGTTCCCGTACTTCTTCACGCCGACAAGCCAGATCGTCATCACCGCAACCATGGCGCTGATGGTGTTTTTCACCGTCATCGTCGTGGGGCTCACCAAGAATGGGCTGAAATTCTTCAAGCTGTTCGTGCCCTCGGGCGTGCCCTGGTACATTTTGTGGTTTGTGGTGATCATCGAGATCATCTCGTTCTTTTCGCGGCCCCTGAGCCACGCGGTGCGCTTGTGGGCCAACATTCTGGCCGGCCACCTCGTGCTCAAGGTTTTTGCGGGCTTTGTGCCAATGATGGCTACGGCCGGGATTGTCGGGATTGTCGGCTCGATCCTGCCTCTGGGCATGACCGTGGCGCTTTATGCGCTCGAATTTCTGGTCGCGTTCCTGCAGGCCTACGTGTTCGCACTCTTGACCTGCATCTATCTGAACGACGCCCTTCACCCCGGCCACTAGGCCGACACATTTGAACAAACTGGAGAGAAACACATGGACGTTGAAGCAGCGAAAATGATCGGGGCCGGCATCGCTTGTATCGGCATGGGCGGCGCCGGCATCGGCGTCGGCATCATCTTCGGCAACTTCCTGCAGGGCGCGCTGCGCAACCCCTCGGAAGCCCCGAAGCAATTCGGCAACCTCATCTTCGGCTTCGCCGTGACCGAAGCGCTCGGCATCTTCTCGCTGCTGATCGCGCTGCTGCTGCTGTTCGCGCTGTAATCCGCCAGCGCTCAGCCGGCCACGACGATGGCGACCAACGCACACACTGAAGTGCCGGGCGGTCCGAAGGGCGCGTTCCCGCCCTTCAACGCCGCTACTTTTGCATCGCAACTGGTGTGGCTCGCCATCACTTTCGTTTTTCTTTACGTGATGATGTCGAAGGTTGCGCTACCGCGGGTCGGCGGCATCATCGAAGCGCGAGCCAAGCGCGTCGCCGACGATCTGGCGGCCGCCGAGAAATTCCGCAAGGAATCCGACGACGCGCTCGCGGCCTATGAAAAGGCGTTGACCGATGCCCGCGCCCGCGCGCAGGCGATCGCCGGCGAGACCCGTGACAGGCAGACCGCCGAGTCCGAAGCACAGCGCAAACGGCTCGAAGACGGGCTTAATGCCCGTCTCGCCGAAGCCGAGAAGACCATTGCCGCCAACAAGCAGGCTGCGATGACGAATGTCAGCGGCATCGCGGTCGAGACCGCCAAGGCCATCGTCACGCAATTGATCGGCGCAGCGCCGACCGACAAGGCCGCCGAAGCGGCGGTCGCTGACGCGCTCAAGCGTTGAGGAACGTGCCGATGCTGTATAATCCGGAAATCTGGGTCGCGATCGCCTTCGTCATCTTCGTGCTCGGCCTCGGCTATCTCGGCGTTCACAAGA
>DPWD01000361.1:1718-6431 GCA_003526465.1 Hyphomonadaceae bacterium | reverse complement strand
TTCGAGAGCGTGAGCCAAGTCATCGCCGCCGAGAACGGCGTCATCGTCGCGCGCGCCACCGCGCCATCGGACGCCGGTGCCCGCGAACAATGGGAGTTCCGCCCCAGCGGCGACCGGCTCACGATTTACGACAAGGACGGCGTGGCCACGACCCTGGTGCGGTGTGGGCCGGCGAGCGATTGATCGGGGGCCATCCGCCTTCGGCGGTGACCTGACCCCCAAACAGCGCGCGAGTTGGGTGCAGCGACCCGCTTGACGCGCCGCGCTACGCGGACGTGGAACGCCTATTCAAGCGCGGCGGATCCGGCTAAGCAGCGAGGCGGCGAAATCAAAGGTGGGCTTGCTAGCGAGCGCCAGCACATAACCGCCTCTGGCATTCTGCGGAGGCGATTATGCGGCTTTGGATTTTGCACCACGTTGCGCGCGCGTTGGGCCTTCTGACCACGTCAACGGCTTGCCCCTGCGGGGCTGCGCCTAAGGGAACCGGCGCCTCAGCAAATCGATTGTGTCAGAGGGCAAGTTCAAGCCAGCCCAGTTGCAGTTCGTGATCTCGGTTATGAAAACCCGGTCATTGTCATCCAAGAGCCTCATCATGGCGTCGCGGAGCTGCGATGAATACAAAGGCGTCTCCACGACCCAAGCAGATAGCATGACGCGAACGCCGATGCCGCCAAGGTAGCTCCAAAGCAATGGATAGTTTTGACCGGGCCGAACCAAATCGTACCCGACATGATAGACAAAGGATGCCATGTATTTACCCTCGCTCAATTGTCCGATGCGAGGTTGACGGCGAACGCGAACAGACGTTGTTCGCGTTATTGCCAATCACCGGCCACCTCGCGACGGTGGTTACGTGAAAGAGCCCCGAGGACTGTTGGAAGCAGCCTTGGGGCTCGCCACGAACCAACAGCGATTCCCCTTTAAGAAAGATTACCGCGAGCTTTACTTGTGCCGCTCGTAATACCCGCAGAAATGGGCTTGCTGGCGAGGGACGCTACGCAGCGCACCTGTGAGCCGTTGCCCATGCGGCGGGCATCCTCGCGCCGCTTTCTTGAGGAAAAAATTCAGGAGGCCGAACTCACCTGAGCCGATCTGGCGAAGGAATTGAGGAAGCACGGTCAACCCAACGAAAGCGCGGAATCCAAGCAAAAGTTGAAACGCGGCACATTCTCGGCGACCTTCCTGCTCGCAACGCTAGCAGTGCTGGGGCTGGAGAATGTGGAACTGGATCAAACGTGAGTGGCCTCCATTAGCAACGCTTGTTCTAATTTCCGCGCTTCTTGCTATATCCGGGCTAGTGCATCGCCATGAAGTCCAGACACACCGCGCTGAACAGGAGCAGCAGGCCAATGGCGAGCAAGCTCATTCCAGCGCGCCGTCGATTGACGCCGATGAACCCACCCACCGCAGCGATGAATATCCCGCCGAAATAAAGAGCGCGGAGCGCGGGCCATTGGGCCTCTCTGCCGATTGGTGGGTTGCGATCTTTACCGGGATTCTGACGGCGGCAACCATTGGATTGATTTGGGCAACCCATCGATTGGGTGAGCGTTCTGACCGAGGCATGCGAACTTTGGAGCGCCCCTACGTCCACGTTGCGCTTGAGATGGCGAACATTGCCGCTGTCCTGCAACAGCGATCTGGCGGGAATCCGGATGGCCCACGTGCAGGGGTGGTTCTCCGCTTCGCCAATCACGGCAAGACGCCAGCCTACATTTTGGGGGGTGAGGCGCTGTTGCGGCATATCGCGAACAAACCGAAAATTCGATTTGGCGCACAAGGCGATGCGCTGGAGTTCGACACCAACGTCATTGGCCCTGGCGCTGTGATTCCAAGCCGACCCCCGCACGCTGGCCCTCTCATTTACCGAGACGTGTGGAGCGATTTCAAACAAGAAGACGCTATCAGCGTGAGGGCTGGAGAAAGCATGATTCATCTCAGCGGGTATTTGACCTACGAGGATATTTGGGGAAACCGGTACGTCGAGAAGTTCTGGGCGAAATGGAATGTGGCTTTGGAGCGCTTTGGTCTGGAGCGGGAGGAAACACTGATTAATAAAGGCAAGCGCGCATAGCGCCCCAATAATCCCTGACATGGCGTAAACGCGCGTGCTGAATTGATTCAGCGCAGACTCCTTTAGACGCTGACACAACAAGCGCGACGCTTGTATAGGAAGCGCGGCGGAGGCGCGCTCGGAGAAATCCGAAACAACGTGTCACACGATGCCGGGCCCATACGCGTTCGCGGCGAAGAACGCGAGCGCGAGCAGTACGGCTGTCGCGGCGCTTCCGAATGTCCCCACGAACAGCGCGCGCAACTGCGCCCGGCTGGCTTCGTCCCCGTCGTGGACGCGTGTCCACGACTTAGGGAAATCAAGAAAGATCGCGCCGCCCTTCACAATGGCGTAAATCGACGCCACCGGCCCAATCAGCGTTACGGTTAGCGCGAGCGAAGCTAGGTAGAACAAGCCGCCTAGCGCGACGAGGGCAAATCTCCGCTTCCAGATCGGCAAACTCAGCGCGCCAGGAGAGATCGTCTTGAACGTTTCGGCGGCCACGACACGAGCGCCTAGAAGCGTGAGCACATAAAGGACAACCGCACCGTCGATGACCCAGCCTGGCGGCGATATCTGAGGCCAGATCACCTGGATGGGCCACCCGACGACCCACGAGTACATCCATTCGGCCCACGAATGGGACCATGCGGCAAAGTCAGCGAAAACTCCGCGTAGCCCAACACGGAATAAGCTCTGCACAAGTCCGATCAGACTAAACGCCGTAGCTAGAGTGCCGAGTAACCAATACCAGCTTTTAAACATTGGCCGCGCCCTTCGGGCCTTCAGCTCGGCGCGTATTGTTTTGCGCTGCTTACCATGTGCTTACCAACTGTACCTTGCGCGAGCCATTCTTATTTCAGATGACGGCTAAGTCTTTGATTTCATGGTGGGCGCGACAGGGATCGAACCTGTGACCCCTACGATGTCAACGTAGTGCTCTCCCGCTGAGCTACGCGCCCGCACCAAGGGTGGCGGGGGTATAGACCGCGACTTGCGCCCGGAGCAAGGGAGGGGAGGGCGGCTTGGCGGCGGGCGCGGCGCATCCAGCACGCCCGGAGCGCCTTTGCCGCTCAAGCGTCAAACAGCTCATGGGCCCCGGCGCAGCGCGCCGGGGGCGGCCCCCAGCTAGCCGTGGCGCCAGAATTAAGGCCGCGTTTACGACCTCCGGCGGCTTCACTGTCGTTCGATGGCCGCGCTGTTTGCATGGAATTAATCATTATCGGCGAGCAACGCTCCTTGAACGTCCGTGGTGCGCGGTCGCGCCCGCCTGCGATGAGGGGAAGTGGCATGCTCGACAAGATCAACAGCAAGCTCACGATTGGCACGAGGCTCGCTCTTGTGTCGGGCCTCTTTATGGCCTCTTCGGCGGTGGGCGCCTCGCTGCTGGTCGGCAACGCCACCAGCCAGATCGACTTCTCCAAGAAGGAAGAGGCGGGCACGGCATATCTGGGCAATGTCTGGAGCGCGATCCGCTCCGGCGGCGCGATCGACCAGGCCGGCGCCGAGCCGTTCAACGCCTCGGCGGCGGCTTCTTCTTTTGTCAACGCGCAAACCGATGCCGAACGCATCGCCGCTGGCCTAACTCTGATCACCGCGGTCGCGGACGGCTCGAACCTCACGCTGGACCCCGACCTCGACAGCTTCTACGCCATGGACGCGGCGACCGTGAAAATCCCAGCGCTGCTCAGCGCCGCGCTCGAACTGGAAACCGTGGTCGAGAGCACCAGCGCGGACCGCGTTATTCTCCTCACCGTGGCGGCGAACCGGCTGGAGGGCGCGGCCGCCCTGGCCGCCGGCTCCATGGAATCGGCGATCGCCAACAACGCCTCGGGCGAAACGCGCGGAGCACTTTCCGAATCGGTATCGACCATCAAGACAGCCGCGGCCGACCTCATCGCCGCGGCGCGCGCCGCGGCGCCTGGCGCCGATCTCGAAGCGCAGCACTCTGCTTTTGCCTCCGCGACCGATGCGACCTGGCGGGCCACCGCGACGGAATTGTCGCGCCTGCTGGATGTGCGCGTCGCCAACAAGCAATCGGAACTGAACATGCAGCTAGCGCTGCTCGGGCTGCTGCTGGCGGCGGCGGGCGGACTCGCGCTGCTGGTGTCCCGCGGCCTGGTCGGCCGTTTCAAGGCGCTGACCGCGGCGATGGACCGGTTGCGCGAAGGCGACTTCAAGGTCGATGTGCCGTTTACTTCCGACGGCCACGAAACCGGCAAGATCGCCTCCACGCTGGAAGTGTTGCGAGACGGCATCGCCAAGCGCGTGGAGGATGACGCGCGCCGCATGGAGGAATCGCAGCTGGGCGCGGAAGGCATGATCAAAGCCATCTCGCGAGCGCAGGCGATGGTGGAGTACAAACCGGACGGCGTAGCGATCGCAGTGAACGAGAATTTCCTAAAGATCATGGGTTACGCCGAGCGCGAGGTGCTTGGCCATCCCCATTCCATCTTCGTGACTTCGGAAACCGCGCGCGGCGCGGAATATACGGGCCTGTGGGACAAACTCACGCGCGGCGAGTTTGTTTCTGGCAAGTTCCTACGCCTTGGCAAAGGTGGGCGGGAAGTCTGGCTGCAAGCTTCCTACAATCCGATCGTCGACAAAGGCGGGCGTACGGTGAAAGTGGTGGAGTTCGCCATCGACATCACCGAGCAGGA
>DPWD01000361.1:0-1709 GCA_003526465.1 Hyphomonadaceae bacterium | reverse complement strand
ATGATGATGGTCGATCGCGATCTCAAGGTCACCTATGTGAACGAGTCGACGATGACGCTGTTGCGTACGAACGCGGATTCCTTCCGAAAGATCTGGCCGAACTTCGATCCCGACAAGCTAATCGGCGCCTGCATCGACATCTTCCACAAGAACCCCGGCCACCAGCGGCAATTGCTGTCCGACCCGTCGCGGCTTCCCTATAAGACTGACATCACTGTTGGCGACCTGAAGATCGAGTTGAACGTCAGCGCGGTTTACGACGCACAGCGCCGCTATGCCGGCAACGTGCTGCAGTGGGAGGATGTGACCGAAACCCGCCTGAACGCCGGCTTGTTGAATGCGATTGGCCGCGCGCAGGCGATCATTGAGTTCAACCTCGACGGCACCATCGTTAATGCCAACGAGAATTTCTGCCAGACGGTGGGCTATCAGTTCAGCGAGATCAAGGGCAAGCACCACTCGATGTTCGCGCCGCCAGACTATGCGCGCAGCCCCGACTACAAAGCCTTCTGGGACAAACTCAATCGCGGCGAATTCGATTCCGGCAAATACAAGCGCATCGGCAAGGGCGGGCGCGAGGTCTGGATCGAAGCCACCTACAATCCGATCCTCGATGGCAACGGCAAGCCGTTCAAGGTGGTGAAGTTCGCCAGCGACGTAACCCAGATCGAAAACGAACGTCGCGCTGCCGAATCCGAACGCGCGGCTCGGGCGGAAGAGCAAGCCCATGTCGTGCAGGGACTCGCGGAGGGTCTCTCCAGCCTCGCGGGCGGCGATCTGGTGTCGCGCATCGACACGCCGTTCCCGGGCGAATATGAAAAGCTGCGCACCGACTTCAATCTGGCCATGGAAAAATTCCAGGCCGCCATGAAGACCATCGTGGTGAATGCCAGCGGCATTCGCACCGGCGCTGGAGAAATCAGCCAAGCTTCCGATGACCTCTCGCGGCGCACCGAACAGCAAGCGGCGAGCCTCGAGCAAACCGCCGCGGCGCTGGACGAAATCACCGCGACCGTGCGCAAGACCGCGGAAGGCTCCAAGCAAGCCAACAGCGTTGTGGCGACCACGCGCTCGGACGCGGAGGCTTCCGGCCGCGTGGTTCAGGAAACCGTCGCGGCGATGGCCGAGATCGAGAAATCCTCCAAGCAGATTTCCCAGATCATCGGCGTCATCGACGAAATCGCCTTCCAGACCAATTTACTCGCGCTCAACGCCGGGGTCGAGGCCGCGCGCGCGGGCGACGCGGGCAGGGGCTTCGCGGTGGTTGCATCCGAAGTGCGCGCTCTGGCGCAACGTTCGTCGGAAGCCGCCAAGGAGATCAAGGGGCTCATTTCGGCATCTTCGCAGCAGGTGGAATCCGGCGTCGATCTGGTCAGCGCAACTGGGGAGGCGCTGCAGAAAATCGTTGGCCGTGTCGAAGACATCAGCCGCCTGATGGGAGAGATCTCCGCCTCGACGCAAGAGCAATCGACAGCACTCGCGGAAGTCAACACCGCCATCAACCAGATGGATCAGGTCACCCAGCANNCCGCCGCCAGCCACACGCTCGCCAGGGAAGCCGAGGAATTGTCCCGCCTGGTGGCCGGCTTCAAGGTCGGAGACGCCGGCCATGCCCAGCAACCGGGCAGCGTGGCGCAGCAGCAAAAGCGCGTGGCTAGCTTTGCCCAATCCACGGGTGGCGGCGGCGGTGCGCGCACTGCCGCGGCGCG
>DPWD01000189.1 GCA_003526465.1 Hyphomonadaceae bacterium | reverse complement strand
CTCATCTCCGCCATCCCGCGCTCCGCTTCCTCCTTCGCCTTCGCATAATCCCTTACATCCTGAGTGATTTTCATCGAGCAGAATTTCGGCCCACACATGGAGCAGAAGTGCGCGGTCTTGTGGGCTTCTTTTGGCAGCGTGGCGTCGTGGAATTGGCGGGCGGTGTCGGGGTCCAAGCCTAGATTGAACTGATCTTCCCAGCGGAATTCGAAGCGCGCGCGCGAGACCGCGTCGTCGCGCAGGCGCGCGGCGGGGTGGCCTTTGGCGAGGTCCGAGGCGTGCGCGGCTAACTTGTAGGTGATGACGCCGGTTTTCACGTCGTCGCGGTCGGGCAGGCCGAGGTGCTCCTTCGGCGTGACGTAGCAAAGCATCGCGGTGCCGAACCAGCCGATCATGGCGGCCCCAATCGCTGACGTGATGTGGTCGTAGCCCGGCGCGATGTCGGTGGTGAGCGGCCCGAGCGTGTAGAACGGCGCTTCGCCGCACACGGCCAATTGTTTGTCCATGTTCTCCTTGATCTTGTGCATCGGCACGTGGCCGGGGCCTTCGATCATCACCTGCACGCCGTGCTTCCAGGCCACTTTCGTGAGCTCGCCCAGCGTTTCCAGTTCCGCGAATTGCGCCGCGTCGTTTGCGTCGGCGATCGAGCCTGGCCGCAGCCCGTCGCCGAGCGAAAAGCTCACATCGTAGGCGCGCATGATTTCGCAGATTTCCTCGAAGTGCGTGTAGAGGAAGCTCTCCTTGTGGTGGGAGAGGCACCATTTCGCCATGATCGAGCCGCCGCGCGAGACGATGCCGGTGACGCGCTTGGCGGTGAGATGGATGTAGGCGAGCCGCACGCCGGCATGCACGGTGAAATAATCGACGCCTTGCTCGGCCTGCTCGATCAAGGTGTCGCGATACACCTCCCAGCTCAAATCTTCCGCCACGCCGCCGACTTTTTCGAGCGCCTGATAGATCGGCACGGTGCCGATCGGGATCGGCGCGTTGCGGATTATCCAGTCGCGGATGTTGTGGATGTTCCTGCCCGTGGAGAGGTCCATCACCGTGTCGGCGCCCCAGCGGATCGCCCACACCATCTTCTCCACTTCCTCGGCCATGGAGGAGGTGACGGCGCTGTTGCCGATATTGGCGTTGATCTTGGTGAGGAAGTTGCGGCCGATGATCATCGGCTCGAGCTCGGCATGGTTGATGTTGGCCGGGATAATGGCGCGCCCGCGCGCGATCTCGCTGCGCACGAACTCGGGGGTGACGAAATCGGGAATGGAAGCGCCAAAGGATTCGCCGTCTGGAGGGGACACACGCGCGTCACCGCTCGCTCCAATATTGGCGCCGGCGGCGCCTGGCGCGCGTGTGTCCCCCTGCCTCCGCAGATTCTCCCGGATCGCCGCGAACTCCATTTCCGGCGTGATCAGCCCGCGGCGTGCGTATTCCAGCTGCGTCACGCAGGCGCCGGCTTTCGCGCGCAGCGTTGTGTGCTTGATCGGAAACGCCGGCGTCAGCTTCTCCGCGCTGACATTGCCGTTATCTACGGCGAGCACGGCCCGGCCCGCGATCTCCTCGACATCGCCGCGCGCGCGCACCCACGCTTCGCGCGTGCGCTGCAAACCCGCGTCGATATCGATGGCGACATCCGCCTCGGTGTACGGCCCGCTCGGATCGTAGATCGTCAGCGGCGCTTCGTTGGCGCTCGGATGCAGCGCCACTTCGCGGAACGGCACGCGAAGCTCGGGGTGCGCGCAGCCGGAGGCGTACACCTTGCGCGAGCCGACGATAGCGCCGCTGGTGACGGCGGGCGTGAACTCGCGCGGTGGGATAGGTTTATTCATTTGCTTTTCCTCAAGCCGCCTTGGCGGCGAACCCGACAAAGCTCAGCCACAGGCCAAGCGCGGCAAGCACGGCGCCGCCCGCCATCAGAGCCGGCGGAAACTGGATGACGTGTGGTGCGATCGTGCCGACAAAGTCCGCCGCCAACAGCAGCACCGCGCCGCGGATGGCGGTGATCCAGCCCAGAAGCGAAATCACGAACGCCGCGGCGCTGTCCCAACACTGATGCGCCGCGATCATCACCAAACCCAGCGCCAGCGTGAACGCGCCGGTGATCAGCACGAGCGGGGCGTCGTCGAGGAACGCGGTCATGACCGTGGGCATCGCATCAGCGCGCAGCGCGACACTTGCGCCTATGACAAGCATGAGCGGGCCAAGAACTTGCGCCATCGTGCGCGTGGACACGGCTGTAGCCATGGGTCTCTCCCTTCGCCGGCATGACCCGGATCAGGTGCTGCGGGTCGCGGGACCATCCCGCCTCTCAGCCCCGTCGGGCTCCCCGGAAAGCATGGAGGATAGGCGCGCTCGACCGCGGATGCAAACGCGCTTCAGCGCCGACTGGGCGGATCGAACCGCAGCATGCCGGCGACGAAGCCGGTATAGGTGAACCAGAGGCCCATCAGCGCGATGACGCAGCCGGCGATGGGGATCATCGTCGGCTGGCGGGCGACGAACTCGGCGCTGATCTGGATGAGGTCGGGCGCCACCAGCATCACCGCGCCGCGCGCGGTCAAGAGCCAGCCGATAATCCCAATGAAAGCGGCGGCCACGGTGTCCCAGCGATTATGAAAGGTGATCACCGCCAGGCCCAACAACAGCGTGACGAAGCCCGCCATCGTCATCAGCGAGTCGTTCAAGAGGAAGCCGCCGATCGAAGTGATAACCCGCGACGGCCGCGTGATCATGACGATGCCGGCCATGACGAAAAGCGGCCCCAAAATCCGGGCCGCGACCAGGGTGGTGTCCAGTTTCATTGCGCCGAGCTTTGCTCCAAAGCTCGCCCCCGCAAGCGCGGCGACACTATCGCCCCCCGCCCTGGCGTCAAGCGTTGCGCGACCGCTGGGCTTGCGCTTATTTGGCGCCGGGAGAGTTGCGCCTACGATGGAAAACGCCGCCGATTACACGATTTTGGTGCTGCTGGTCGTGCTCGGCGCGGCGCTGTGGACGCTGCTGGAGCGGGTAGGCCAAATCCAGCGCGATCTCGACGCGGTAAAGCGCCGGCTCGGCGCGGAGGCGCCGCCAGTTCAGGATTGAGAGGGCTTGGCGAAGGCCAACGCCGCCCAGCCGATTATCAAAGCCGAACCGCCGACCGGCGCGAGCATAGCGAAGGCATGCGAACCGGTGAGCGAGATGGCGTAAAGCGCGCCAGCGAAGAGCGCGGCGCCGCCCAATATCAACGCGCCAGCGATCAGATTGAGCCGTCCGCTGCGGTTGGCGAGCGCAAGCCCCGCGCACGCCGCGCCCAATTGTACGAAAGCGGCAAGTTCGATGCGCTCAAGATCGGCGAGCGCTAGCGCATCGCGCAGGGGGTGGGAAGCGGCGACAAGAAAGCCGAGCGCGACGAGGCCGCTGAGTGCTGCGGCGATGTTGAGGGGGCGCATGCGAGGTTCCGTTGTCCTTTTCAGATTGAACCACACCCATTCCCGGATGGATGCGCAGCATTCATTCCGGGGGCCATAGACACGAATCGATTGTGTTTATGGGTCCCGGACAAGACCTCGAACCCAGGATGGGCGAACCGCCCAGAAATCTGATGCGGCTACCTGGGCGCGGGCGCAACCGGTGGAAAGATCATGCCGAAGTCAGCTTCGGGACTCTTGCGTACCTGGGAAAGCGTTACCCCCCTATTCGCGCGCTTCGCCAACTGGCTGATGAGCCGCACGTGGTCCGGCGGTGTCTCTGTGCCGAACACTACCTGCGTCAAGAATCCCGGCTCGAAGGCAACCTTGCCCGGATGGCGCATCACCATCCGAAATTCCTCTTCGTGCGCCCACGCTTGCGCCTTTGAGCAGAACAATCGCGCGAGCGCGTTTTGCCCTACGTCGTTGGCAAACGGTGTTTCAATGTCGCCGCTCACCAGCCATTCGTGGAATATATCGTCGCCGTAGAACACGCGCGATGCGCCCACGAAATAGAACGCGGGATCACGCTCCGGCGTGTAGCGCTCCATGAAATACGGCTGCGGGAAGTGGTAGAGCAGGCAAACACCTCGATGCGAGTCCGCGTAGTGTGCCCACATTAAGCGGTCATCTACTTTGCAGGTAAAGCAGCAGACACCAACGTTGAAGAAGTCATTGCTCTCACGTGAGAATTGGTTTTGCAATAGACTGAGTTTCGCCCTGCGCGCGGTATCCAAATCAGGCGATTGCAACGTCCTTTGGATCGATGCTCTCCAATCAACGTGACAGTCCCAAGGATCATTCAACTCGCCCGCACGGCAGCAGTAGAATTCGGCAAGCTCCAATTCCTGCCAGAGATTGGCGTTGACGGGTCGATAGCGGAAAAGTTTCCAAACCTCCGTCATTTTTGGCGATCAGCCCCCAACCCTATTCCGCACTAAATCCTCCACCACGCCAGGATCGGCCAGCGTGCTTGTATCGCCCAAATTCCCCAACTCATTCTCCGCGATCTTGCGCAATATCCTCCGCATGATCTTGCCGCTGCGCGTTTTCGGCAGGCCCGGCGCGAACTGGATCGCGTCGGGGCGGGCGATGGGGCTGATTTCGCGCGACACCCATGCTTTGAGTTCGCTCGCCAACGCTTCGTCGCCAGCTTTGCCGACGTTCAGTGTCACGTACGCGTAAATCCCCGTGCCCTTGATGTCGTGCGGGTAGCCGACAACCGCGGCTTCGGCCACCTTCGCATGCGCCACCAGCGCGCTTTCGATCTCGGCGGTGCCGAGGCGATGGCCGCTTACGTTGAGCACGTCGTCGACGCGGCCGGTGATCCAGTAATAGCCGTCGTCGTCGCGGCGGCACCCGTCGCCGGTGAAATACATGCCGGGATAGGTGCTGAAATAGGTCTCGAAGAAGCGCTTGTGGTCGCCATAGACGGTGCGCATCTGCCCGGGCCATGAATCCAGGAGTACAAGATTGCCGCTGGCCGCGCCCTCAAGCAACGCGCCTTTTTCGTCCACCAAAGCCGGCCGCACCCCAAAGAACGGCCGTGTCGCCGAGCCGGGTTTCAGCGCGGTGGCGCCGGGCAGTGGCGTGATCAGGGCGGCGCCGGTTTCGGTCTGCCACCAGGTATCGACGATCGGGCAGCGGCCCTCGCCGACGACGCGGTGATACCAGAGCCAGGCTTCCGGATTGATCGGCTCGCCCACCGTGCCGAGCAGGCGCAAGCTCGCGCGCGAGGTTTGCTTCACGGGCGCCTCGCCCTCGCGCATCAAAGCGCGCAGCGCCGTTGGCGCGGTGTAAAATGTGTTGACCTTGTGCTTGTCGATCACCTCCCAGAAGCGCGAGGAGGAGGGGTAGTTCGGCACGCCCTCGAACATCAGCGTCGTCGCCCCGTTCGCGAGCGGGCCATAGACGATATAGGTGTGCCCCGTCACCCAGCCGACATCGGCGGTGCACCAATAAATGTCGCCGTCGTGATAGTCGAACACGTATTGGTGCGTCATCGCGGCGTAGACCAGATAGCCGCCGGTCGTGTGCAGCACGCCCTTGGGCTTTCCGGTCGAACCGGAGGTGTACAAGATGAAGAGCGGATCCTCCGCGCCCATCGGCTCGGGCGGGCACTCGGCGGAGACGTGCTCGGCTTCCGCCTCGTACATCACGTCGCGGCCTTCGCTCATCGGCACGTCCGCGCCGGTGCGCGATATGACCAGCACAGTGGTTACGTCGGGGGCATGCTCCAGCGCCGCGTCGACGTTCAGCTTCAGCGGAATGATCTTGCCGCCGCGCACGCCCTCGTCGGCGGTGATCACGCACTTGGAATCGCAATCCTTGATGCGGTTGGCGAGGCTCTCGGGGCTGAAGCCGCCAAACACCACGGAATGAATCGCGCCGATGCGCGCGCACGCCAGCATTGCGCACGCCGCTTCCGGAATCATCGGCATGTAGATGGTGACGCGGTCGCCACGTCTCACGCCGCGGCGCTTGAGCACATTGGCGAAGCGGCAGACTTCCTCATGCAATTCCTTGTAGGTGATTTCGAGCGAATCTTCCGGATTGTCGCCCTCCCAGATGATGGCGACCTGGTNNNNCGCCGTCCTCGTACCAGCGGATATGGAAGTCCGCTTCGTTAAACGAGCAATCCTTCACCTTGGTATAAGGCTTGATCCAATCCAGCCGCTGCCCATGCACGCCCCAGAACGCCTCCGGATCGGCGATCGAGGCGGCGTACATGGCGCGGTAGCGCACGTCGTCGGCATGGGCGCGCTTGGCCCAATCGGGCGGGACGGGGAAGGTGTGTGTCTCGGACATGTGCTCCTCTTCATGTGACATGAAGCACAGGAACACGCGTCAGGAAAAGCGGTGACGCCCGAAATTGCCGGTCTCACGTCCACTTCATGACGCGCGCTACAGCTTTCTGCGCTTTGCCGATGTTTCAGGAGACGCGCCGCGCCCACGCAGGGCAGACAATAAATGCTGGGCGGGTTCGAGGAGACCCACAATGAAGAACTTCATCGTCGCCGCCTTCGCGATCCTATTGTTTGCTCCTGCCGCCCTCGCGCAGACAACGCCGCCAGCAACGCCAACGCCTGCCGTGCGTCCGGAACCCGCGCCTGTGCCACCCAGCGCGCCGGCGCAAACCG
>DPWD01000077.1:2393-2554 GCA_003526465.1 Hyphomonadaceae bacterium | reverse complement strand
AATGCCTACCTGCGCCCGGCGATGAAGCGCAACAACCTCGCCGTGCGCACCCATACGCTCGCCACGCAGATCCTGTTCGAGGGCAGACGCACCGTTGGCCTGCGCTATCGCCGCGGCGGCACGCTGCACACTGTTAATGCGCGGCGAGAGGTCATCGTCTG
>DPWD01000077.1:0-2336 GCA_003526465.1 Hyphomonadaceae bacterium | reverse complement strand
GGCGTCGGCGAGAACCTGCAGGATCACCTGGAGTTCTACTTCCAGATGGCCTGCACGCAGCCGATCACGCTCTACTCGGCGATGAGCCTGTGGGCGCGGGCGCGCATCGGCGCACGCTGGCTGCTGTTCAAAGACGGTCTCGGCGCGACCAACCATTTCGAGACCGGCGGCTTCATCAGGAGCCGCGCCTGCGTGCCCTACCCCGACATCCAGTACCACTTCCTGCCGTTGGCCGTAACCTACGACGGTTCCTCACTCGCGCGCGAGCACGGTTTTCAGGCGCACGTCGGGCCGATGCGCTCGAAGAGCCGCGGCTGGGTGCGGCTCGCGTCAGCCGATGCGCGCGACCAGCCCAGGATCCTGTTCAATTACCTGAGCGATCCGGAAGACCTCATCGAAATGCGCGCCTGCGTTCGGCTCACGCGCGAGATCTTTGCGCAGCCCGCTTTCGCGCCGTATCGCGGGCGCGAGATCCAGCCGGGCGCCGGCGTGACGAGCGACGAGCAGATTGACGCGTTCGCGCGCGCGAAGGTCGAGAGCGCCTTTCATCCGTCCTGCAGCTGCAGGATGGGCCGCCCCGACGACCCGATGGCCGTGGTCGATCCGGAAGCGCGGGCCATCGGCGTCGACGGCCTGCGCGTCGTGGATTCCTCGATCATGCCGTCGATCACGACCGGCAATCTCAACGCACCGACCATCATGCTGGCGGAGAAACTGGCGGATCACATCCTCAGCAAGCCGCTGCTGCGGGCGGCCGAGGCGCCTTACTACGTCGCACCCGGCTGGCAGACATCGCAGCGATAATGAATTCAACTCATTCAATCAGTTGCGCGCTTGCCGGGTGATTGAATGGCAAAAATCACGTAAAACATCACGTCATGTTCATACCCAACTGTAGTTAGGCAACCGATGGAAGCGAGTCGCATCAGTAGCACCATGGCTGCCCCATGATCGAGGTCGTAGCCTCCATTGCGCTTCCAGGTCTCATGACTTTCGCGTTTCTATACGTTTTTCTTAGGCTCGCGCCGCGCCTTGCCGCACGCCGCGCAACTACTGTCAGTTTTCTTACTCAATGGCTCCTGATACTTGTCCTGGTCATGCCAGCCATTGCAATTGCCATTCTTGGGCCTAGCTGGCTCTTTGAAGTCCTGACTCAGGGCGCCACAACCAAAGAGAGTCGCGCCTGGCTTCTCTTAGGAGGCGTACTCGTGCTTGCTGTCTGCTGCTTTGCTGCGATTCGCAGCCCCACTGGCAGGCGATACTCGGCTTGGCGTTCGTCGGTTGCCTAACAATGCGTTGGAGCGGTTCGTGATAGCTTGGCAGGGGCGCGCCGCGGGCGCGGGGACAATTGTCGCGCCCGCGGCGCTAGTTTCGGGTTTCCCGCGACCCGCTCAACGCGGACGTTAGACGTCATGAAAGACAACCAGCTCAATCGCGGTATGCGGCGTCGACTGATGTACGTCGAGAACAAGAGCGGCGACATCGACGGCATAACTGCACGTATCGGGTGGGTCAACTTCTCCAAATCCGGGCGGTCAGTCTATTACCGAGATCGCGAGCTGCATCGAGTCAAGGGTGGAGGTATCAGCGGCAATTTTCGCGACGCAGCGACGGGTGACGAGTATTGGATCTCTGGCGTCAAGGCCCGCGGTTCAAATACGCACTGGGCCGAATCCACAAAGTGCGAAGTCGATGATGATGCTACTCAAGAGTACCAACGCATAAGGGCCGGTCATGACGTCTAACAATGCGATGCAGCGGTCGTCGCGCGTCGTCACGCCGCTTGCAGGAATTGCAAGTGGCTTCCAAGGGCTATGCTCAGCAAGCGGCGCGCCGAGCGCGCGCCGCCGCTGATCGCGGACGTTAGATGTCACTTGCAGCCGAGTTGCGGGTTCGATGGGAACGGGTCCTAGATTTGCTTCGCCAGCACGACGCGCCTTTGCTCGCCGCCATTTCCGAGCGCCACTCCTGGACAACTGACGAAGGATTGGAGCGCTTCCTGCTGTCTAATGAACTCTGGGGTGGCTCTGGCTCCATTGCCGATCAGGCCGGAATCACAACCGGTCGAACTGCGCAACGCCGCGAAATTGAAATGGCGCTCGCGGACTTGGGGACCGAGCAGATCAGGCTCGGAAAAGCTAATCGTCGGACCGCAATGTGGACTCGCACATTCCAGCAGTGGAAACGAAGTGACATCTAACAACGCGTTGGAGCGGTCCGTGACAGCTTGGCAGGGGTGCGCCGCGGGCGCAGGGACAATTATCGCGCCCGCGGCGCCTGGCAAGCGCTCGCGCGCGGCCGCTCAACGCGGACGTTAGGCGTCAATTCACCATGCT
>DPWD01000116.1 GCA_003526465.1 Hyphomonadaceae bacterium | reverse complement strand
CATGGGCCAGGGGAAAGCGGCCGTGCCAAAAGCACATGATGACCCGGGCGCCGGGCGCCCAGAACGGCTCGACCGCCGCGCGGTTGACCCGCTGCCAGCGCGTGGTGGCGCCGACGAAATACATGTAAGCGCCCAGCCCGCGGCCGAGCAGCGCCTGCACCAAGGGAATTGCGGTAAGCTGCTTGAGCATGTGGTCCTGTGGCGAGGCGCGGTGAACGCCCTTATAGGGGGCCGGCCCCCCTCTGCGCCAGAACCAGCCTGAAGCTCTACCCAGGAACCCGATGACGCCCGCCAGTCCGGCCACCCGTTTCGACCTCGCAACGCCCGCAGGGCGCCGCCGCGCCGAGAACGACCTGATCTGGGGCGATCACGGCTTCCTGCGCGCGGCTTTCTCCAATTTCCACTGGATCGAGGAGGGGGTGATGGCGCGCGCCAACCAGCCGTCCCCCGAGGCCATCGCCCGCTACGCGGCGCAGGGCTTCAAGACCATTCTCAACCTGCGCGGGGCCTCGCCTACCGGCTATTACGTGTTGGAGCGCGAAGCCTGTGAACGCCACGGCCTCGCCATGGTGGACTTCCGCATGTTCTCGCGCGAGCCGCCGAGCCGCGAGGCGGTGCGCGAAGCGAAAGCTCTGTTCGAGACGATCCAGTACCCCGCTTTGATGCATTGCAAATCAGGGGCCGACCGCGCCGGGGTAATGGCGGTGTTGTACAAGCATTTCAAGATGGGCGCGCCGATCGAAGACGCGGTCGAGCAGCTCAAGCTCAAATACCTGCACGTCAAGCAGGGCAAGACCGGCATGATCGATTTCTTCTTCGAGACATATTTGAAGGAGGGCGGTGGAAAATCGTTCCAGGATTGGGTGGAGCAGGATTACGATCAGGACCGGGTGAAATCCTCGTTCATGGGCCAATGGTGGGCGAACATATTGGTGGACCGGATTTTGCGGCGGGAATAGGGACACACACTCACGGCGCCGGCGGCGCTGAAGTTCCGCACATGATCGGGTGAGTGTGTGTCCCCCCGTGAGACCGGCTGGAGGTCCCGGAGATCGTGCAGTCTCAATCTCTGGGAGAAGGCAGCGACTTCATTTGCGCCACACCATGGCCCTCGAGAACATGGATTCGCTGCGAGACCTGCTCGATCTGCTGGAGAAGGGCGACCTTCTCTCGTAGTGCCTTCAACTCAGCGGTGTTTGGAGCGCCATCCGTCTCCGCTGGCAGTGCTGGCGGATCGCCGACGCGCACGTCGATGTAGCTTCCGCGCTCGTGCTTATCGATGAAAAGTCGAACGCTCTTCGTCATGAGCGCAATGATTTCGTGCTTACGGGGTCCGTCAGGACCCGTCTGGTCCTGCACCAAAATGCGAACACTCTCATCAAGCTCTTGTTCGCGCTTGGCTTCCTGCTTGGTTTCGAGTGCTTTAACGGATTCCTCGTCATGCCCGAGGTCGCGGGATCTCTTGAAGAGTTCACGGTCGTCCGCCCATTTCCTTCGGATATCCAAAGCTTTTTCGATTACAAGAAGCAGAAACCAGATCACGCCGGGTGCGACGGTCAGCAAATACCCGTAGTCGCATGAGGTAAGGTAAGGTACCTCCGGGCTGTGTGGCTTTCCCTCAACCGCCTCGTACGAGAGCTTAACAAGAGTATCGAGTTCCTTGCCCTCCTCGAGGATTTGCTCGAGGCTAAGGTCGCCGCCATCGCGAGGAATGTAAAGGCCAAGCTCGATGTCCGATGGCCGGGGCCCTCCCTTATCGATGCCGAGTTCTGTCAGATCCGACGAGATGCGATTGATTTTCTTGAGGGTGGTGCTCGCCTTGTCGTGCAAGGTTACCAACTTGTCGAACGCAGAGCGTGGCGTGATGGCCACGCCCACGATCGCGTCGCTAACCGCGGCGCGCAAGCGTTCCCCAACCAGCACGCCGAGACCAAGTTCGTCGATCAGTTTGGACTCTCGCACCGTGAAGTTGTTCAGTGGTGGCAATACCAAAGTGTCATTCAGCGCCAGCAAGTTGGCTTGGTATTGTTCTTGAAGAGCACCGTCAGCGGGGTTGTTAGCCACTGCTTCAAGCGAGCTGCGGACGCCCTGTAACTTCTCCATGGTTTGCAACTTGCGGTGACTTTCGTGCAGCCGCGCGAGTATGCCATTCAGCTGCTCTGCATTCATTGAGTCGCGCCCTACCGAATCACAACGGGCAGCGATTATACAATGACAGCCGCCTCGCTGATTGTTTCGCTAGCGGATTTGGTAGGCAATCTCGCGTGAGGAGGGGTGCGCCTCGATGCTCGCCACACGCACCGGTCAGGCGCGGGCTGGGAACGGGGAGAGGGACCGAGTCAGCCCACGAAAAAAATCTATCCCACACCCCGCGCACCGCCCGTACACTCCTGCCATCGCTCCGCTGGAGGGCATTTGGCCGATGTTCGAACCGAAGCGCGAGCGTGGTGATTGAGCGTGATGGGACGCAAGTTCCAAGAAGCCCGTGGAGCGCCATAACCGCGGGAGCAAGCACCGGGGACCGCGTCGAACAGCGCGGCCCGCACGCCTTCAGCTGAGCCGCCTACCGGAGTGAAACACCTCCGGCGACGGCGCTGAAGCAATCGATCAACGGGGACGCGGGTTTCCGCGTCATAAGCGCCGAAGCAACGGCGCATCTTTTGCGACGCGCAAATCCGCGTCCCCGCCCTCCGTCGTTCACGGAGGCAGAAACTTTTTTCCGGCTCGCTTTTTTTCAAAGCTTGGGCCAGCAAGGATGGCGCACGTGTGCAGTGCGATCATATCTGCCCGGAGATGCCATCGGCGCCTCAAATCGTCAAACAAATTCAAGGGCGTTGCCCGGCGCGCGGAAATCACCAAGCGGAGACGTTTCATTGCTTCTCTTCACCCATCCCTCGATGCTCGAACACGAGCCCCCGCGCGGCCACGCCGAGCGGCCCGAGCGCTTGGAAGCTGTGCTTGAGGGCATCGCGCATCTGCCGCTTAAGCGCCGCGAAGCGCCGTTCGCACCCCGGGAGGCGATAACGCGCGTGCATCCCGCGCGCTACGTGGAGGCTCTGGAGGCAGCCTTCGCCGAGGCGCGCGAGACGCGCGTGCAACTCGATCCCGACACCTATCTCTCAGCCGGCTCGCGCCAAGCGGCCTACCGCGCCGCCGGCGCGTGCG
>DPWD01000106.1 GCA_003526465.1 Hyphomonadaceae bacterium | reverse complement strand
CCTGGGCAAGGCGGCGTGAGCGGCGAGGCCAGTGGCGTCGCATAACAAAATCGTCATATACAGATCAGCTGGGTGAAAGGGCCGCCGTGGTATTCTCACTGCAGGGCGAGATGCCGCTCGCCAAGCCGGTGTGGAGAAACGCGCGCGGTCTAGTGGACAGGTCAGGAGGCCGTGCGTGCGCCTGTTGGTGGTTGAAGACGAGGCGCGAACCGCCAGCCTGCTGGCGAAGGGGTTGACCGAGGCGGGTCACGTCGTCGATGTCTGCAATGACGGGCTGGACGGGATGGCCGCCGCCACAACCGGTGTTTATGACGCTATCGTCCTCGACATCATGCTTCCCAAGCTGGACGGCTGGTCATTGCTGGCGGCATTGCGCGAACAGGATAAACGGACGCCGATGCTCATTCTTTCCGCGCGCGAGGACGTGCGCGATCGCATCCGCGGCCTCAATCTCGGCGCCGACGATTATCTGGTGAAGCCGTTCATATTCGAGGAATTGCTGGCGCGGCTCAATGCACTGCTGCGCCGCCAGCAGCCAACACCCGGCAAGCCGCTCGAATTCGCCGACCTGTCGCTGGAGCAGCGCAGCCTGACGGCCATCCGCGGCCAGGAAAGGATCAATCTGACCGCCAAGGAATTCCAGATGCTGGAATTGTTCATGCGGCACCAGGGCGAGATTCTTTCGCGCACCTTCATCTCCGAACGAATCTGGGACATGAGTTTCGATGCCGACAGCAACGTCATCGAGGTTAACGTCCGCCGGCTGCGCCGCAAGATCGACGAGCCGTTCGAGCGCAAGTTGATCCATACCATCAAGGGCGCCGGCTATGTCCTTCGGTAACGTTGCTTTGAACATCGTCCGGAACTGGCGCGCCGCCGGCAAGCTCCCCTCTCTGCGATCGCAAGTCCTTATCTGGTTCGGGGCGTCGCTCATCGCGGCCGTCGGCGGCGTGTGCATGGTGCTCTATTTCGCGCTCATCGCCCAGACCAACTCAATCGACGACCAGCTGCTCGAAAAGAAATACGAAACCGTGCGGGGATTGCTCCCTGACGAAGGCGAGCGGGAATTTTGGATCGGTCATGAGGTGTCGGAAGACATGGTGGGGCCGCGGAGGTTCTTTGTTCGCGTTCTCGGGCCAGGCGGGGCGGTGCTCGCCGAAACTCCGGGCATGGCCGAAACCGCGCCTGCCGGCCTGTTCCGCAACCGGAGCCCCAGTACGCCGCGGCCGATTTTCGCGACCGCGCGCACCGCGCAGCGCGGGCAGTTTCGCACTTTGGTTGGGTCGGCGGTCTGGGCCGACGGCGCGCGCTCGATTCCAGCGACCGTACAGATCGCAACCGACACCTCGCTCGACGACGGCGTGCTCGCCGCGTACAGGTGGACATTGGCGTTCATTGCCGTGGGCGCCGTGGTGCTGGGCCTGGGGGCGGGTTGGTTCTGGATCGCACGGCTTCTGCGCCCGCTGGAACACGTCACCGACCAGATCGGCGCGCTCGATCTCAATCAACTGGGCAAACCAATCGAGACTGTCGGGTTCTCGCGGGAATTGGCGCGCTTGGTCCACCAGCACAACGCCATGATGGCGCGACTCGCTCAGACTTACGCGGGCCTCCAGCATTACGCCGACAATGCCGCGCACGAACTGCGCACGCCGCTGAACAAGATGCTGTTGGAACTCGACATCGCCCTGCGGCAATCACGGTCACCGGAAGAATATCGGGAGGCGCTCTCGAACGCCGCGCAAGCAGGCCGCGAGCTGAAAGGTCTGGTCGAGCGTCTTCTGTTCCTGGCGCGGGTTTCTACACGCCAGACCGCTCTGCAGGCGGAGCCTTTCGCCGTCGGCGATATATTGGCCAACATTGTCGGATATTTCGAGGGAGCCGCCGAAGAAGCCGGCGTGGCGCTCTCGCTGCAGATGGAGCAGGGCATCGCTCTGAGCGCGGATCGCGTGCTGTTCCAACGCGCGATCGTCAATCTCGTGAGCAATGCTCTAGACCATACTGCGAAAGGGGGAAGCGTCGTGGTCTCGGCGCGCATGAACCATGGCGACGCCCGCATCGTCGTTCGCGACACCGGCGAGGGGATAGCAAGCGAAGACCTCGGTCGCGTGTTCGACCGGTTCTATCGCAGCGATCACGTCAGAGGCGCCATCGGGGGGCATGTTGGCCTTGGGCTGTCGCTCACCAAGGCTATCGTCGAATTGCACGACGGTCGCATCGCGATCGAAAGCACACTTGGCTGCGGCACCAGCGTGACCATCGACCTGCCCGGAGCGGCGGTCGCAGAACGCTTGGGCGTGGTCGCCTGAACCGCGGATGCTACGCCAATCGGGTGCGGTGAATCCACCGCGCGGGAATTATTCCCCTATTTCAAATTCGTCATTTGTGAATCACGGCAGCGACAGCGGACGTACGTTACGTTCTCGAAATGAAAGCTCGCGCCAAGAAGGGCTGCGGGTTTCTTTTGGGGAGCTAGGGGCGCATGGCCAGCTTGAAGCCGTTTGTGTTGAATCTTGACGATCTGGAATTCATCCTTCGCCAGGTCAATTTTCGTCCGCTGTTCGACGCCGCCGGAAACGCCATCGTAAACTGGGACGGCGTCGGCTCGGTCTATGACGGCCACGGCGCGCTTATCGGGGTTGGCGGGGCCGTCGCTGGCGATGTCGATGCGCTGGCCGCAATCGAGGCCTACGGACGGTCCTACGCCTCGACGACCGACTTCTCGGGAACTCGCGATGTTTCGGGCTTCAACAACAATCTGCTTAGGGTGCACGCCTATTGGGGCACAGTCGATCAGCCGTTCGCGCGCACAATAGCGGCGAACTACGCGAATTTCACGAGCGCTATCGACCCAAGCGTTGCGCTCTCCTATGGGGCCCAGCACGGCGGCTTCGATCTCAGTATTTCCCAGCCTGGCATCCAGTACGCCGCGGCCACCGATTACACGCCGACCGTCTCCGGAAGCGGCCCTACGGCAACGGTGACGCTGCAGAACGTGGTCGACTACACGCCGCGCATGATCAGCCGAACGGTGACGACCGCCGGTGTGATCATGCTGACGGAAGGTGACCTGCCAGGGTACGCGGGCGCAACGCCCAATCACATCGTCTACAACACCCCGTTCCTGTCGGACGGTGTGACTGCCAATCCCAATTACAACGCCGCCGAGGTCGAAGGCGTTTCGCTCGTTAGCAATTACGGCCTGCTCGGAACCCTCGGCCATACCGACTACCAGAAGACGCTGGCCAACGGAGCGCCGGATCCGACCCAGGCCGGCAGCGCGGAATTCTTCGTCGGCGCCGAAAACCCCGGCGTGGCGCCGACCAACGGCTGGTTTGCCTTGTTCGGCCAGTTCTTCGATCACGGCCTCGATTTTATCGACAAGTCCTCGGGCAAGACCATCAAGATCGCGCTGGCGCAGGATGATCCGCTCTACGGCGTGGTTGGCCCCGATGGCCGCCCGGTCACCGCGATAACGATGACGCGAGCGACCCCCGCCGGCGTCGACGCAAACGGCGACGTCGCCTACGTCAATCATACTTCCCCGTTCATCGATCAGAGCCAAACCTACGGCTCCAGCGACCAGATGACCAACCTGCTGCGCAAATGGGTCTCCGACGATAGCGGCGCGACTTACCACGCCGGTATGAACCTGTTCGATGGGACCACGCTGGCGACGGCGTGGAAGCGGCCCGACGGAACGCTGACCAACGACACGCTGCCGACGCTCAACGAATTGCGCGATCACGTCCTCGACACCCAGCGCGATGCACTGACTTGGGAAGATGTCTCGAACCTGCGCAATCGCGACGCCAGCGGCGCAGTGATTGCCGGCGCGTCTGATCAGGCCTTGCTGCTTGATATGAACCCGCGCTTCGACGGCGCCCATCTCGACGCTGCGACCGCGATCGGCGCCAGCACTGTCGCCGCACTGGTGGACGACGCGGTGATCATTTTAAACGCCAGCGTCGCCAGCTCCATAGCTGGCATGCCGGGATATGCGGCGCTCAACCCGACGCGCGCGGGCGGCAGCGACACTTTCGCCCAGGAACTTGACGGCCGGATCACGCTCCACCTTGGCGAGGACCTCGTCATCGCCACCGGGCCGACATCGTCGATGACGGTGGCTGCCGGCGACTACAGCGGCGCCAACGCGCTCATGTTGTGGGTCGATTTCTCGAGCTTCTCCATCGCCGCGCCCGCCGGGGCGGTGCATGACGCCGTCGGCCAGATCCTGCTGGCCGCCGTCGGCGACCACTACATCGCCGGCGACGGACGGGTGAACGAGAACGTCGGACTCACCGCCATCCACCACGTGTTCCACGAGGAGCACAACTTCCAGGTCCAGAACCTCCAGAACGCGATCTACGCACAAGACGCGGCCTCGGGCGACGCCACGCACGCTATCCTGCACCAGTGGCAAGTGGACACCGGCGTGACCGACGCAGCGGGCAATTTCATCTACGCCAACGGCGCGGGAACAGCTGACGACGTCATTGCCTGGGATCAGGACAAGATGTTCAAGGCCGCCAAGCTGGTGGTCGAGATGGAGTACCAGCACGCGGCTATCGACCAGTATGCCCGCACCATCACCCCCCATATTCTCGAAGTGGTCGGCTATTCGAGCGGTGTGAATCCAAGCGTGACGCTGGAATTCTCGCAGGCCGCGTTCCGTTTCGGACACTCCACCATTCGCGAGACCATCGACACCATCGATCCCAGCCACGGGCTTACCGGCAAGATCGTGAGCTACGCGCTCGAGCTGGCGTTCCTCAATCCCGGTCTGTTTGCCGCAGCCGGGCCTTCAGCGATCGCGCTGGGCATGTCGCATCAGCAGATGAACGAGGTCGACGAGTTCATCACCCCCGCGCTTAACCAAGGCCTGCTCGGCCAGCCGCTCGACCTTGCGGCCATCAACATCGCGCGCGGCCGCGATATTGGCATCCCCACGCTCAACGAGTTCCGCGGCAAGGTCGGCCTCACCCAATATGTGAGCTGGGACGATTTCGGGCGCAACATGATCCATCCGGAGTCGTTGGTGAGCTTTATCGCCGCCTACGCCTTCGATGGCGACGCAGCCAGGGCGCAGGCGCTGGTTGGTCTGTTCGACGGCAGCATCGCTGAAGGCGATGTGGCGGCGCTTGGCTATACCGTCGACCAAGCGTTGGCGTTTATGCTCAACGATTCCGGCGCGCCGGCAGGGGCCGACGCTTTCAATCTGATCGATACCTGGATCGGCGGTCTCGCCGAGGCGCACGTTCCTGGCGGGCTGCTCGGCTCGACCTTCGATCTGGTGTTCGTCAATCAGATGGAAAATCTGATCAATGGCGACCGCTTCTATTATCTGGTTCGCCTGTTCGGCCAGCAATTCGGCGAGGAGGTCAACAACGGCCAACTCAAGGATATCGTCGAGCGCAACACCGGCCTGGAGCATCTCAACGGCTCGATCTTCGCTTACGCGGACAAGTATTACGATCTCGGCGCCCAGGATTCGAATACGGCGGCCGACAGCCACAAGACCGAGCACAAGTACGGCGAAGCGTTGACCGCGAACCCAACGCTCGGAATTTGGTCGGACGGCAGCGCCAACCCGCTCAGCATCAACGGCAATGGCGCGATCATCACCGTCGGCGGCGTCCAGTACATTCGCGATTTCCGGCCCGATCTTGCGCCGACTTCCGTGCATCCGGTGGAAGGCACGCCGACTTCCGGCGCCGATTCCCACGAGGTCATGGTCGGCACCGATCGGCCCGACTACGTCCACATGCGCAGCGGCGACGACACCTTCTATGGCGAGGGCGGAAACGACAAGATCTTCGGCGATTTCGGCAATGACCGCCTCTATGGCGGCGACGGCGCCGACACCATCGATTCCGGCGATGGCGCTGACCTGGTCGACGGCGGCGCCGGCGACGACATCCTCTATGGCTTCGGCAGCGGCACCGAGATTGGCGGTTTCGATCAGCTGGTCGGCGGCTTCGGCAACGACACCATTTACGGCGGCGAGGGCGTCGACAAGCTCTCGGGCGGCGCCGGCGACGACGCGCTCTACGGCGAAGGCAATACCGACCCGTTCACCCATGCTGGCGACGGCAACGACTACATCGACGGCGGCTCCTCGGGCGACAACCTTTACGGCGATGCTGGCGACGACTTCGTCTACGGCAGCGACGATCAGGATATCGTGCAGGGCGATTCCGGCGACGACATCCTGCGCCCCGGCAAACAATCGCAGGCGATCAATGGCGGCCCCGATGAGGTGATCGGCGGCACTGGCTTCGTCGATGACGGCTTCGATCTCATGGACCTCAGCGATTGGGATTTGAACCCGCTCGGCGTCATCGCTGACATGATCACGCAAGCCAATCCGATGGTGAACATAGACGGCACCACTTCGTTTCCGGCTTGGTTCCAGATCGAAGCCGTGGTCGGCACGCAAAACAACGACACGCTCATCGGCTTGGACGCGATAACCCCCGCGGCCGAAACTACCCTGTTTGGCGGCGGCAATTGGCTGATCGGCGGATCGGGCAACGATACGCTAACCGGTCGCGGCGGCAACGATGTGATCGTCGGCGGATCGGTCCGGCTCGATGCGCTGATCGGCGCCTACGATAATCCCGACGGCGCGGCCGGGGGCGTTTACGACCATATCCTGGCCGACGGGACGAGCCATCGGGCCGCGGCAAACGCGACACTGAGCGCAGGCTTGCTAGGCGCCGCGATCCTTAGCTCCGATTTCGACAAGCATTTCACCGAGATGCTGCGCTCGGAGCGCTTCAAAGACCTTCTGCTTGGCGACGGCGGCGTGGATGGAACCGCTGACACGGTCGTGTTCATCGGCAACCGGCTCGACTACGGCGTTATTGCTCTCAACGCCGCCGGCGACGCGATCGCCAATCCGTTCGCAGCGCTTGCTTCCGTGTTCGCAATCCGGCTCGTGGACAATGGCGGGCTCAATCTCGATGGCACCTTGCGCGCCGCGAGCGATGGCGTTGACCTCGTGCTTGGGGTCGAGAATTTCCGGTTCGCGGATGGCGACCAATCGTTGGCGGAATTGTTCAACCACCTGCCGACGGGAAGCGTGGCGTTCACTGCGGAGGACAACAATCCGAATGTTTTCGGCAACAACGACGCCAACGCCGTACGTTTGACCCCGACGAACACAATCGCGGACCTCGATGGCATAGCGTCTTCAATCGTCTACACGTGGCTGGACGGCGCCAACGCGCCGATCACCACGACGGGCAGCGCCACCGACCCCTACATCGACACCTCCGCCGGCATCGAGCGCCTCGTTCTGCATACTACCGCCGGCACGCTGGTGAACGAGGTCGCCATGTACTTGGATGGCATCGGAATTGTCGAGACGGTCACCAAGAGCTGGAACGTGGTCGTTGGCACTTCAGGCGGCGACACGGGCGCAACCCAGCTCAATGGCACAGCAAGCACCACGATCGACGACGTCATCTTCGGCTTGGGCGGCGGCGACACCTTGAACGGCCTGGCTGGCAACGACCGCCTCTATGGCGGCGCGGGCGCGGATGCGCTCAACGGCGGCGACGGCGACGATCAGCTCACCGGCGGCGCCGGCAACGACACCGTCAATGGCGGCGCCGGCAACGACGCCATCTTCTTCCGGTTTGGCGACGAGACCGACGTCGCCGTCGATGGCGGCGCCGACACCGACACGCTCAACATCCAGGGCACGGCGGCGTCCAATACGCTGACTGTGAATGTGGTTGGTGGGGTGCTGGCGAGTTTCGCGAACACGCCGCTAACCTCGGTCGAAATCGTCAACGTCGATCTGCTGGGAGGCTCCGACACCCTGAATTACGGCCCGAGCAACGAAGCGATCAGCATCGATCTGGACGCGGGAACCGCAACGGGACTTGCCTCGATCGCCGGCGTCGAGAACGTTACCGGCGGTTCGGGCGCTGACACACTCTCCGGCAATGGCGGCGTCAACATTCTCAACGGCGGCAATGGCGCGGACGCGCTCAATGGCGGCGGTGGCGCTGACACTCTGTCCGGCGGCGCCGGCGCCGACCAATTGACCGGCGGCGCGGGCAACGATTTCATGAACGGCGGCGCTGGCAGCGACGTATTCTTGTTCGGGGCGGGATTCGGCGCCGACACGCTCGTCAACTTCGACGAGAACCCGAATGGCGGCCAGGATTTGCTGGACATTTCCGCGCTCGGCGTTACCGGCGCGAACTTCAGCGCTCTGGTTTCTATGACGCAGGTCGGCGCAAGCGTCGTCGTGGCGATCGATGGAAACACGATCACGCTCGTGGGAGAATCGCTCGCTAACTTCAGCGCGCAGGACTTCATTCTGGGCGGCCCCTAAAGGGGAGATCGGCGTGCGCTTAGCGCCAACGCTCAGGCGGGTCCGGTGTGGACTTGCCTGAGCCTAGGCGCGCGCGTTCGCTGCGCATATCGGGCTGTCGCAATTGTTATTTGCAAGCAACGGTGCAGACAGCGGGGATGGTTATGGTGTGCGCTCAATGGGGAGTTCAACCATGGCGACACAGACTTCATCGGGTACGCAGGGGCGCGAAAAGCGGCCGTCGCGCTGGAAGTGGCGCATGCCTGTGCAGATAGCCGAGGCCATCTTGGAAGTGGAGCAGCGCGCGGCGGAGGGCGAGTCCATCGAGGCGATCGCCGCCGATTTGGGCATCAGCGCGAGCAGCTATCATCGCTGGCGCTCCCTGTATCACGGCCTGAACGCCGACGACATCGCCTACACCAAGCGCCTGGAAAGCGAAGTGAGGCGGCTGCGAAGGATTATCAACGAATTCGAGATGGACGATCCGCTTCCCGAGGAAGCCCGTATGCGGGCGTTGGCGTAGCAGGCGAGCGCGCCCGGCGATGCCGACAATCATGAGCGCGCAGGTCGAGGCTGCGCGTTGGTCGAGGGGCAGGCGCCTTAGTTTATCACGTTGGCGCCGGGCGCGCGCTCGGCATCGGGCTCGCGCGCCTTCAATGCGGCGAACTTTGGCGCGACGATAGGCACCGTCAGCATGGTGCTGGCAACCGCCCCTGCGCCTGGGGCAGGGCTTGAGCGACGCAGCCGGGACACAGCATCTGGAATGCCGCCGCCATCACCACCCGGCCCGCGAGAAGCCGCGAGCGACAACGGCGTCGAGGTGGTGAACCATTACGTCACCGCCACTCCGGCGCGGGCGCGTCGGCAGGCGTCAAAAATCACCCTCCTTCGCATAAGGCCGCGACCACAGGATGGCTTGTAGCAACACCGCCTTGGTCCAAGCCGCGTGCATCTTGTCGCCTTCTGCCTGGCTTGCGCCCTTCTTGGCGAGAAACGGGCGCATGGTGATCGAGATGGGCATAACCAGGGCCAAGAGGTGGCGCATTGGAATATGCGCCGCCGCGGTGACGCCATCGGTCTTGTTCTTGCCGATGCGGTGGTGGCGACGGCCGATTTCGTCCTGCCAGGCCAGCCAGGCGCCATCGTACTCAGCCCGGCAAGTGTCCAGGATCCATTGTCCGAAGCGCTTGCGCACCGCATCCAGATAGGCGCCGATCGGCTCGCCGGTCGCGGCATCCGAAAAATAACGGAGCAGGTGCGGCGTCCCGCCCACAAAGCCGTACCAAACATCGAGGATCGCCTCGACCTGGTCGGCGACGACGCCCTCGGCCTGCTTGAGCGCGGCCACATCGTCTTCGCCGAACAAAAGCGACGCCTTCAGGTCGGCCAAATCCTGGTCGGAGAGGGGCGACGGCGGCAGCGCCGGATCGTTGAGGCGATAGCCTGGAATGGATGGCATCAGCTGGTCTCCCTTCGCCTCTTGCGATTTAGTATTGAGTCGATACTATAGGCGGGAAGTCGCAGTCAATGAAAAAGAGCGAGTCACTACCATCTGGCATGGCTTTGCGCGCCGTCCTCCTCTTGGAGCGGTTGTCGCGGCTCGTGCGCGCCGGCGATCATGCCAGCGGACTTGCGCCGGCGCAGTGGGAGGCGCTTCGATATCTTGCGCGCGCAAACCGCTTCTCACGTACCCCAGCGGCGCTGGCGGACTATCTCGGCGCCACACGCGGCACGGTTTCGCAAACCCTGATCGCACTTGAGGACAAAGAACTTGTCCGCAAGACTGGAAGTTCACGCGACCGCCGATCGGTTGAGCTCAGTCTCACGTCTGGCGGCGTAGCGCTGTTGGAGCACGATGCGCTTAAGGACCTTGCGCGCGACATTGACGCGTCGGGGGAGGCCGATGGATTGGCGCAAGGATTGCAGGCGGCCCTGCATCAGGCGCTCGTGCGTCGCGGTGGTCGCGCTTTCGGCGTTTGCCGGACTTGCCGCCACTTTAGGCCGGGCGGCCGTGGGGACAAAGCCGGCAAGCCGCATCATTGCACGCTTCTCGACGAGCCATTGTCCGATGCCGACGCCAGCCTTGTTTGCTTCGAGCACACATGATGCGCGCCTATATCGTCACCTACTTCGGCCGCAATGGTCACATTGAGAAACAGGATTCGATCATGAGCGCATCCGATGACGACGTGATCGATGCTGTCGGTGAGAGCGACCATGCGCACGTGATCGAGATCAAGGATGGCGAGCGCCTCGTTGCGCGTTCCCCGCCATGGCCAACGCTTTGATGTGGGAGGGTGGGCGTCATGAATTCTAACGCCAATATCGAGACTGTGCGTGCTGGGCGCGAGTGTTCAGTGAATTGTTTGACAGGCACGAGGAGATTGCAGCCCGGGAAGAGCACGCCATAACTAGGCTGAATGCGGTCGCGCTTGGCTATGTCGAGTTCTGGCTCGAACGCCGCGACCGGCATTTCATGGTGTTCATGTCAAGTGGTGTTACGCAATCGGATGTCAGCGTGTTTGTACGCGAAGACACTGTGCTGGCGCGGTTCGGCGTTTTCAACAGATGTTTGTTGGAAGCGCTTGCTGGCTGCGCCGACGGCGCAGAGCTGACGCTGAGGTCGCACTTGCAACTCGGTGCATCCGGCAATCCCGGACACTTGCGCAGATCGGGAAGTTGGGCCTTTGCGAGCAATGCAGCAATTCCGCCACATCGCCGGCTTGGGTTCGTCTCTTACCTACCGCGAATCCCTCCGCGATGCAGCGCGTGGCCATCCAGTCGTTGGTATTCGCCGTGGGGGAGCGTATGTTGAGCAAATTGTTTGGCGCGCAGAGCGTTGCCAGTTCGCGGAGATTCGCCGGTGGCTCTGAGTCCCATGATTGCGTTATCGTTGATCGCCACCTTCGTGGGTCTCTCGCTGATCCACACCTATTGGGGCCTCGGCGGTCGGGTTGGGCTCCTTGCCGCAATTCCAGAAGTAGACGGCAAACCCGCATTTCAACCATCGGCCCTAGCGACGCTCGTGGTCGCGATCGGTCTGGCGCTGTGCGCTGTGGTAATCGCCGGTGCTGCTGGGATACTCACGCTGCCGCTTCCCCGAACAGTGAGCGTTTGGCTGACCCGCGCGTTGGCCTTGGTATTATTGCTGCGAGCGATTGGAGACTTCCGATTGGTTGGTTTCCTAAAGCGCATCCGCCATACTCACTTTGCGCGTCTGGATTCCGCAGTGTACTCACCGCTTTGTCTGGCTTTAGCAGTCGGGTCTGCTGCTGTAAGTTTCGGTGGACATGGCTAACCGAGCGGGAGGGCTGCTATTTGCGCGCCGTCCTGAAAATCAGCGCGGCATGTTCGCGGCAAGCGTGGGTGCGGCATGATGCAATCTGATCCCAACCGCCAGCGGCAATTGGAGGCGGCGCTCATTGACGCGGCGGGAACGCTCGCGCGCTCGGGCAAGTACTCCTACGAGGAAATTGTCGCAAAGCTCAGTGGCTTCGGGCCCGCTGGCGCAGATGAGTTTTTGCACCGTCCGCACCTCGCAAATGCGCTAAGTCGCCTCCGTGACGCGGCGCGGCCAGCGGGCGCTGAGCCAGACTAGGGTCCGGCGCCAGCGGCGCGGCGCCGAGAGACCTGCGCCGAACTGGGACAGACGGCATGCGCAGCCCACCAGGGGGGGCCTCGTCTCTTCAAGGTACGTGTTGCGTTGACCGGTCGAGCCCGCCTTCCTATTCTGACATTCCTTGGTGTCCGCTAGGGAAACTGCCCATGCCGAACCGTAACCCCCGCAGCCATCTCGCAACGCATGAAGTGACCAACCAAGCTGCGGCGCTTGAAGATGTGAATCTATTTGCGAGCGACGCGATCCTGATGTTCGCCTGTGATTGGTCAGGCGCAAACGCGCACCGGGAGCGGCTGGCCGCCTTCGGCGCCCGTGTCGGCGCCGCTGAAACCCAAGCCTGGGCGGCGCAAGCGAATCGCGCTCCGCCGGTGTTTCTCCCGTTCGATCGCTTTGGACGCCGGATTGATGAGGTCGAATTCCATCCCGCTTATCATCAGCTCATGGCGCTTGGGCTTGAGGCGGGCGTCTCCGGTGCAGCTTGGACTGTGACGGAAGCCGGTCACGCATTGCACGCAGCGTTGATGTTTCTGATGGGGCAAGCCGATTACGGCGTGTGCTGCCCGATGTCGATGACCTACGCGGTTGTTCCAGCATTGCGGGCTTCGCCAGAGATTGCTGCGGAATGGGAGCCGCGCGTTACAGCGTGCGGTTACGATCCGCGCTTCATTCCAGCGGCAGAGAAGCGCGCTGCGACGATGGGCATGGCGATGACCGAGAAGCAAGGCGGATCGGACGTGCGCGCCAACACCACTAGGGCTGAACGCCAATTCGATGGAAGCTATGTGTTGACGGGCCACAAGTGGTTCTGCTCGGCCCCGATGTGCGATGGGTTCCTGACGCTTGCCTACGCCGATGGCGGATTGACGTGTTTCCTCGTACCGCGCTGGCGCCCGGACGGCGTGCGCAACGAGATCGAAATCCAGCGTCTGAAGGATAAACTGGGTGATCGCTCGAACGCGTCTTCCGAGATCGAGTATCGCGGCGCATGGGCGCAGCGTGTCGGTGATGAAGGGCGCGGCGTGCGCACCATTATCGACATGGTGCAATTCACGCGTTTCGACTGCATTATCGGCGCGGCGACGCAGATGCGCCAAGCCGTGTCGCTCGCCGCGTGGCATGTCGAACGCCGTGCTGCGTTTCAGAAGAAACTGATCGATCAGCCGTTGATGCGCGCCGTGCTTGCCGATCTCGCCATCGATGTGGAGGCGGCGGTTGCGCTGACTTTCCGAATGGCGCAAGCGCTTGATGCCGCAAGCGATCCGCGCGAAGCCGCGCTCGCCAGGATCGGGTTGCCGCTGGCCAAGTATCTTGTCACCAAGCGCGCGCCAACCGTCGTGGTGGAAGCGATGGAATGTCATGGCGGCGCAGGTTATGTCGAAGAGGGCCCGATGCCGCGCCTGTTCCGGCAATCGCCGCTCAATGCGATTTGGGAAGGTAGCGGCAATGTCATTGCGCTCGACGTCTTGCGCGCGCTCGCGCGTGAGCCGGACGCGCGCGAGGCGCTCATGGACGAGCTGCGCGTCGGCGGCGGTGACGCTGGCTTCAGCGCGGTCGCGACAGAAGCAGAGATGTTGCTCGCGAAGCCAAGTGCAGA
>DPWD01000129.1 GCA_003526465.1 Hyphomonadaceae bacterium | reverse complement strand
CAGCTTCGCTTGCAACGCTTGCGGGCGGGGCTTCCGCGCCAGAGGCGTTTCGCCCCGCAGGCGCAATTCCCGCACACGCCGCAAGCCCCACGGCGCCCGCCAGCACTCCAACGCGCAACGCCACCTCGAACAGCATCATTTCGCCGCTCCTCCAAACAGCGCGCACCCAAACACACAATTGCGGCGCTCTCTAGGGGGCGTCCGGAAATCTTCCCACTTCGCGCGATTTCGCCAAGCGCTACATTACGTTCTGCTCATTCACGCCAACAGCGATGCCACTTGACGCCCAGCGTGCATTGGGGTTTGCGGATGGTGGGGGTACGCAACAAGGGAGCGCTAAAATGCGCATTGCCGCCATTTTCGCCGCCGCAGCGCTGGCGCTTGTCGCCACCGCCTGCGCTAACCGCACCGGCGACATGACCATATCGGACTGGTGCGCAGCCGATTCCGGCCGCGCCAACACCGATGTCTGCAAACAGCACGCCGACACCGAGAACGTCCGCAGCAGCCTGGGCGACCGCATCGCCGGCGCCCTGGGCATCGCCAATCGCGCGCAATCGACAGCGGACCAGGCGATGGCTCGCAACATGGTGTGCGTGACACGCACCCTGAATCGAACCCGTACAGGAACCTGCGATCCCGGCTACACTTTGGCCGGCTGCACTCAGACACGCTACGGAACGCAGGCCGGCGGCATGGCGATCATGCGCTCTATCAGCGACACCGAATGCCGCTTCAACACGCGCGTTCTCGAAGTGCAGGTGCGCTGTTGCGCGATGGGGCCTAATCCTCCGCCGGCCACGCAAGTGCGCGCCACCCAGCCGCCACAGCCCGAAACACCGCAGCCAAGGCCAGTTTCGTAGCTCCTACCCGCGCAACTCATATTCCGCTTCGAGCCGGTAGAGGCTCGGAGCTTCGCGGCGGGTGAAGCTGGAATAGAGTCCGAAGCGCTCAACCGTGAAGGGCGGCGTTTCAAACAGGCCCAGACGGGATTCGAAACCTTGCACGCGCTCGATCGGCGCCTTCGCCAGATAGGCGAGCGTGACGTGGGGAGTGAATGCGCGCGGCTCGGGCTTGAGTTTGGCGCGGCGGGCGGCGCGCTCACACGCCGTCGCCAGTTTCGCCAGCGCGGGGGTTTCGCTTGCGCCGATCCAGAGCGCATGGGGATCGGCCCCGCCGAACGAACCCGCGCGCCTGAGCTGCATTTCGAACGGCGCGCAGGCCTCCGCGGCGCTCGAAAGCTCGGCATCGAGATCGTCGGCAACCGGTTCGGCCACGTCGCCGAAGAACCGCAGCGTCAGATGCAAATTCTCGCGCGGCCGCCACTTCGCGCCGGGCACTCCTTTCATCAGGGCGACCAGGCGGTCGGCGATATCGTCCGGGAGAGCCAGCGCGGCGAAGAGGCGGAGGGACATTTTTCTGGGTTAGGGTTGGGGGGTGGGGGTCGGGGGATAGCGCGCCTCTTCTTAGCCCCCAATCCCTTCTTTCGTTGTTCCTGTTTTGTTCCCCTCGACAACACCACACGCTGAAACGTCGCCTGACGCCGGCCGCACTCGACCTTCCCGCTTCTTTGCGGCCCAATTGCCGCGCGGTCATTTTTGTCGAACGGGAAAACATCGCGCGCGCCGTAGCCCAGGTGTTGTACGCTGCTTGAGCTGTGCGTCACGGGAACCGGCGTGCTCACGCCAATGTTTTCCGACGCCGAAATGAAACACCTGATGCGCGAAAGAATCAAGTGAAGAATGCTGTTATGCGGCGTTTGTGTCCGCCCTACTCACGCGCCACGCAATCGCAAACAAGATCATCCAAGCGCCATCGATCATGCCGCCCCAAAATAGGTCGCCCTCGACGCGCCCCTTCAGAAAGAGCGAGAGCACAACCGCAAAAAAGCTCAGCTTCTCCAAGATGCAGAGCGGCATCACCACGCGCAGCCCGACCGGATCGCGGGCGATGGCGAGGAATACCAATTGCCAAACCAGAGCTAGCCCAATGAAGCCGTAATATAATTCCGGCAGCCCTCGTGCGGGCAGGAACAGGCCCGGCGTCAGCACCGCGACGCCATAGATTCCAGCCAAAAGAAAGATCCAGCGCGCGAGTTTCATGCATCAGGCCGAATGCGAAGCCCCAACCGCGAGAGGCGACGATAGCGCGCGCCTTCCCTCCCCGGCGCGGGGAGGGAAAAGGTCGCGTCGTTTCGCGAACCTCAACACCCCGTCCTCCACCGGACCAAACCGCAACGCCATGATATCGTGTCCGTAGTTTTGGTTGAGCTTCCAGGGAGCGGTGTCAGTTTGCTTCGGCAGCAGGTGCGCCACGCGCTGGAAATAGCCAGAGGAAAAATCGACGAATGAGCGCTCCAGCGCCTCCTCTCCCGGCGCTCCGGGCGTCACTTGCGCAAGGCCGTATTCGTCCATGTAATTGATGACGCGGCAGGCATATTCGCTGATCAGGTCGGCCTTCAGCGTCCAGGAAGCGTTGGTGTAGCCGAACACCGAAAAGAAGTTCGGCACGCCAGTGAACATGGCGCCGCGATAGATGGTGAGGTCGCCGCTCTCGATCTTGGCGCCATCGACGACGATCTCGACGCCGCCGAACATCTGCAAGGCAAGCCCGGTTGCGGTGACGATGACGTCGGCTCTAAGCACGGCGCCGGACGCAAGCTTCAGCCCCTTCTCGCTGAACGCCTCGATCGTGTCGGTGACGACGGATGCCTTGCCCGCTTTGATGGCCAGGAACATGTCGTTGTCGGGCACCAGGCAGAGCCGCTGCTCCCAGGGATTGTAACGCGGCGTGAAATGACGCGCCACTTCCTCGGCGCCAATCTGTTCCTCGACCAATTTCAGCAGACGCTCGCGCGTCTTGGCGGGACGGGTGCGTGCGAGGTGAAAGAACAATTGTTGGAGCACAGTGCGCATCAGCCGCGTGATGTCGTACGCAAATTGCGCGGGTAGAAAGCGGCGCAGGCCATTGGCGAGTTTGTCCTCCGCCGGCATTGAGATCATGTAGGTCGGCGAGCGCTGCAGCATGGTGACGTGACGGGCCTTGTCAGCCATCGCTGGAACCAGCGTCACCGCCGTTGCGCCCGACCCAATCACGACAACGCGCTTGCCTGCGTAATCGAGATCTTTCGGCCAATGCTGGGGATGGACGACGCGGCCCTTGAAACTCTCCGCGCCCTTGAACTCGGGCGTATAGCCGGAATCGTAATTGTAATAGCCGGCGCAGGACAACAAGAAGTCGGCGGTGAAGCGCTTGGGCGCTTCTTCGTGCTCGGCTTCGATGGTCCAACGCTGACTTTGGGAATCCCACGACGCGCGCGTGACCTTGTGCTTGAAACGGATGTGGCGATCGACCCCATATTCGCGTGCGGTATCGTTCACGTACTTCCAGATCGAGGGCCCGTCGGCGATGGCCTTGCGTTCCGTCCACGGCTTGAACGCGTAGCCCAGCGTGAACATGTCGCTGTCGGAGCGGATGCCGGGATAGCGGAACAAATCCCAGGTGCCGCCAATAGCGTCACGGTTCTCCAGGATGACATAGCTCTTGCCGGGGCAATGCTTGCCCAGGTGCACGCCGGCGCCGACGCCGGAGAGCCCAGCGCCAATGATGAGAATATCGAAATGTTCGCTGCGGGGTGAGTGCATGCCGTCCATGGCTGCGCATCATGGCGCAGGCGGCGCGCAAAACAAAGCCGGACGTAACGGCAGGGCTAGCCGTGAGCAGGCGCCTTTTCCACCTTGAGCAGGGATAGCGCCAAGCTCAATACCAGGGCGGCGGAAAAGCCCCAATTGATCCAGAACCCCGCGGAGACCTGTCCATCGCCAGTGCTGAGGATCGGGTTGATCAGCGCAATGCCCTTGCGCCCGACCTGCTCAAGCGTGACCGCCAGGATCATGAGCGGAAGCATGCGCCGGTAGCGAATGAGGGCCACGATCGAGAGCAGCGCTAGAATGAGTAGACCCAGCCCCCAGGACGCGAACATGAACACGACGACGGACGCGCCGTAAGCTGAAAAACTCTCGACCGGGACGCCGTCGGCTGTCTGTAGAATATAACGGCTGGTCACCCAAGGATTGAGCCCGGCGACATTGAAGCCCATGACCGTTTTGAGCAGGAGAATGGGGACGAACAGCCAGAGCGCCAGCACGTGACCCTGATACTCGTTGTCGATGGTGCGAGGGAAGAGCCGAGAGAGCATGGCCGAGACTCCGAACCTCTATGCGAGAGCGGGCTTTGGATTGTACCGCCGCGACAAGCGGACATGGAGCATCCAGAATAGCAGGAACGGGAGCGGCGCAAGCGCGGCGACGTAAAGGACCGGCGTCTCACGCAGCCATTCTGGAAATATTTGCATCTGCCCGAGAAATAGCGACCCCGTGGCGACGAACAACCCGAAGCACATGCGCCAGACATGGCGAGCGACGCGCTGCGCGCCGGAGATCCCACGCCGCAGCACGACCTTGAGGTCGCCAAGCACGGCGATCGTGCTCACCAGCACGAAAATGTAGAAGCCTTGAGGCGGCGAATTGTCGAGCGTGCCATCCGCCGTTTGCCGGGCCATGTAAGTCAGCGTGTAGATGCTGGCCGCGCCCGCGAGGGCGACGAACAAGCCCGCGACCTCGGCGACCCCCACGCCCGAACGCCGGCGCGCCGTCGCCCAGCCAGTGGCGATTAGGTAGAACGTCATCAGGCCGGCTACGGTCGAGAGCCTGTCGTTGAGGAACGGCGCGACCGCGCCGCCGATCCCCGCCAT
>DPWD01000071.1:6572-7337 GCA_003526465.1 Hyphomonadaceae bacterium | reverse complement strand
GTCGAGCCGGGCGCCCGTGCCGGTGCCGCGCAGCACGACGGCGCCCATGAGGCTGGTCATGCGCCGCACCACTTGTTCGTCCAGCACACGCGGCGCCTCGTAAGGCGGGCGGACATAGAGTTGCTGCCCGGCTGAATTGGTGACGCGCTCGACGATATGGGCGTCGACCTTGTAGCCGTCGGTCATGAACGCGGCGAACGCGCCGGTCATGTCCCACAGCGTGGTTTCGATCGAGCCCAGCGAAATCGAAGGCGGCACATAGGCCGGCCGCCGCGGCATGTCCCTGACGCCTAGCCTGGTGGCGACATCGGCCACGCGCGCCGGCCCGATCTCGTTGCAGACCTCGGCCGCCACCGTGTTGATCGACAGAGCGAAAGCGGTGCGCAGCGTCACCGCGCCGCGGTGGCCTTCGTCGTAATTGTGCGGACGCCAGCCGTCGATGACGACTTCTTCGTCATACCGCACGTCCTCGGTGTCCAGGCCCGCTTCCAGCGCCGCTGTGTACAGGAAAGTCTTGAACGCCGAGCCGGGTTGGCGGCGCGCCTGGGTGGCGCGGTCGAACTTGGAGGTGCGATAATCGGTGCCCCCAACCAGCGCGCGCACGCCGCCCTGACGGTCGATCGCCACGAACGAGGCTTGCAGCGGGCGGCGCCCGAAAGCGCGGTTGCCAAGCCTGCGGCGAATGGAATCGGTCGCCGCCGCCTGCACCGCTGGGTCGACCGTCATTTGGATCACAAGGTCGGGTGGGTTCTCTCCTACCGCTTC
>DPWD01000071.1:0-6561 GCA_003526465.1 Hyphomonadaceae bacterium | reverse complement strand
GCGGCGAACCACCCTGATGCGCGTGTTGCGCGCTTGCTCGGCGTCGGCGGGAGTGATGAAGCCAGCTTCGACCATGGCGGCAAGCACCAGGTGTTGGCGCGCGGTGGCGCGTTCGAGGCTCTCGGTTGGGGCCGAGCGTGACGGCGCTTTGGGAAGGCCGGCGAGCATCGCCGCTTCGGCGAGGCTCAACTCGCGCGCGGATTTGCCGAAAAAGCGGCGCGCGGCGGCGTCGATTCCATAGGCCTGATCGCCGAGATAGACGCGGTTGAGATAGAGTTCGAGGATTTCATCTTTCGTCAGCTGCCGCTCGATGCGGGAAGCGAGCACCATCTCGCGCAGCTTGCGATTAATGGTTTGGCGCCGCGTCAGAAACAGATTGCGCGCGAGTTGCTGGGAGATGGTCGAGGCGCCTTGCACGGTCTCGCCAGCTTGCACATTGGCAAGCAGCGCCCGCAGCACCGCCATGCGGTCGACGCCCTCGTGCTGGTAGAAGCGGCGGTCCTCGATCGCCAGGAACGCCTGAGGCACGTAATCGTCGAGGTCGCCGAGGGTCACGCGCTCGCCGTAATAGGGTCCGCGCACGCCCAGGGTTTGCCCTTCGCGGTCGACGAAGCGCACGGCGGACAGGCGGTTGAGCGCCCACAGCGCGTCGGCGTCTGGAACCCGCGGCAAGCCCCAATAGATCCAGACCCACAGCGAAACGACAATCAGCAGGAGCCCGCCTGCTGCGATGCTCGCGGCTCTGCGCCAGGTCAGCCGCGCCCGTTGGCGCAGCAATTGCTCCATCTGTTGGCCGGCGGCGGCGGCGCGAACCTTCGCCCAATCGATGCCGGCCCGCAGGTCGGGCCTGAGGTCTCGCAAGTGAATCTCCGAAAGAATTGTGATCCAATACGGGTGTGGCCGAATGTTGGCTAGCGCGTTTAAGCCTCCCCGCTTGCGGGGGAGGTGGCGAGCGTATGCGAGCCGGAGGGGGGTGACGGCGGTGCTCTCTCGGGATGAGGTGCAGAAGCGCGAACTCCCCGATCACGGCGCCGCACCCCCACCCCCTACCCCCTCCCCGCAAGGGGGAGGGGGGCGATCGCGACGACCACGATGCGCTTCCGCTGCGCGATGCACCAATGCGATTGCCCTGCCTCTCGGGGGGCGAGGGTTCTCGTCTCACTCCGCCCTAAGCTCCCGCAGCGCCGGCTCTGCTTCGCGCAGCGAGCGGGCGATGATGTCGATGATGCGGTCGATCTCCTCGTGCTTCATGGTCAGCGGCGGGCACATCACGATGGAATCGCGGATGCCGCGCACCATCAGGCCGTTCTTGATGCAGGCATCGCGCACGATCGGCCCGGCTTTGCCCTCCTTGCCGGTGAAGCGTTCGTTCGTGCCCTTCTTCGACACGATCTCGACAGCGCCGATAAAGCCGAGGGAACGCACCTCTCCTACAAGCGGGTCGCCGTCGAGCCTCTTCAGCGCTTCGGCCAAGTACGGCCCGATGTCGCTCTTAACGCGCTCGACCAATCCCTCGCGCTCGATAATTTCAAGGTTCTTCAGCGCCACTGCCGCCGCCACCGGATGGCCGGAATAGGTGTAACCGTGCACGAAATCGCCGCCCTTCTCGCGCAGCACCTCCACGATTTTGTGCGAAACACCCACGGCTGAAATCGGCACATAACCGGAGGACAGTCCCTTGGCCATCGGTACGAGATCGGGCGTGACGCCGAAATGCTGAAAGCCGAACCACGAACCGAGGCGGCCAAAGCCGGTGATCACTTCATCGACCACGAGCAGAATGCTGTACTTCCGGCAGATCGCTTCGACGCGCTTCCAATAGCCCTTGGGCGGGATGATCACCCCGCCCGCGCCTTGCACCACTTCGCCGATGAACGCCGCGACATTTTCGGGTCCGACTTTCACGATGCGATCTTCGATCTCCTGCGCGCAACGGGCTGAGAACGCTTCTTCATCTTCGTTGAAGCCTTCGTTGAACTTGTACGGCTGGGCGACATGCTCGACGCCAGGGATCGGCAGGCCGCCGATTGGGTGCATGTGCTTCATGCCGCCGAGGCTGGCGCCGGCCATGGTGGAGCCGTGATAGGCGTTCCAGCGGCTGATGAAGACAGTGCGCTTGGGCTGGCCCGACACATTCCAATAATGGCGCACCATGCGCATCACGGTGTCGTTGGCTTCCGAGCCTGATGAATTGAAGAACACGTGCTGCAGATCGCCGCCGAGCTTTTCCGCGAGCTTCGCCGCCAGCATCACGGTCGGCGGCGTCGCCGTCTTGAAGAAGGTGTTGTAGAATGGCAGCTCGCGCATTTGCGCGGCGGCGGTTTCCACCAATTCCTCGCGCCCGTAGCCGACATTGACGCACCAGAGGCCGGCCATGCCGTCGAGGATGGCGTTGCCGTCGCCGTCATAGATGGTGCAGCCGTCCGCGCGGGTGATGATGCGCGACCCGCCGAGCGCGGCGATTTCGCCGTAATTAGCTTGCGCGGGAAGATGGTGCTCGACATCGAGGCGGCGCAATTCGGGGATGTTGTAGTTGCGGGCTGTCATGATCGTATCCTTTGAGGCGTGCGGAATAGGGACCGCGGGTCTCCAGACCCGCCGACGCTTGTGCTACCGTTGCGCGTCTGAAGACGCGCGGTCCTGTTTGCGCCAGACTTTCATGGGTTCACCAGCTTCTCTCCGCGCAACGCCCGCCCCAGCAACCTGAAAAACACCTGGCTCTCCGGATTCTCGTGCGCTTTCCACTCGGGATGCCATTGCACAGCCAACACCGGCGCGCCATTCACTTCCGCCGACACCGCTTCCACCACGCCGTCGGGCGCGAGCGCTTCTACCTTGAGGCCAGCGCCCAATTTATCGACGCCTTGGAAATGCACACTGACCGTATCGATCCGGTCGCGGCCATAAGCTTGGCGCAACACGCCGCCCTTCTCGAGGATGACCGGGTGCACGTGGTCGAACATGGCGGTGAAATCCGCTTCGCGCGGCGCGTGGTGCGCGAGAAGCTCGGGACTATCGGCCATGTCGCGCCGCAGCGTGCCGCCGAAGGCGACGTTGAGCTCCTGAAAGCCGCGGCAGATGCCGAACACCGGCTTGCTGAGTTCGAGCATGGCCTCGATCAGGCGCGCGGTCATTTCATCGCGCTGCGGATCGAACGGACCGGGCGCGTCCTCCACCAGTTCACCGTAGCGTTTGGGATCGAGATTCGACGGCGTGCCGGTGAGCAGGATGCCGTCAAGCCGCGGCGCAACCTCGCGCGCGCTGAACAAATCTGGCATCGCCGGAATGAGCAGGCCCGCCGCGTCCGCGTAGGTGAGCGACGACAAGATGTAGCGCGTCATCACCGATTGCGCCGGCTGGCCGTTGATGTCGCGGTTGCAGCAAATGATGCCGAGAACGGGGCGGAGGGGGGAATTGGGGTTCATAAGCCGCATGAAATCCCACAACACCCATTCCCGGGCTCGCCGCTTCGCGGCGCCCCGGGAATGGGTGAGAGAACGCGTATCAAGAGCTTCACACAACCCTCACGACAACAGCACCGCCGGCGAGCAGGCGTGCCAGGCAAGCCACACCGGCTCGTCCCAGGTGAAATCTTCCTGATCGTAGCGGGTGAGATTGGAGCGGAAGGTTTTCACTCGCCGGCCGCCTTCGAGTTCCACCTCGAAAATCGTCTCGCTGCCCAGATAGACGATGTCGCGGATAATTCCGGGCACGACGTTGGTTCCCGCCGGCGCGTCCTCCATTTTCATGGCTTGCGAGCCTTCGGCGCGCTTGTGCATTTCGATCTTTTCCGGCCGCAGCGCCACCCACACCGTTGCGCCCCTCGCGCCGGTGACGCCGTGATCGAGATAAACGGGCGCGGCTAGTTCCGGCGCACGCACGATGGCGTGGTCCTGCTCGTCCTTGTCGAGCACGCCTTCGAACATGTTCACCGAGCCGACGAAATCGGCGACGAAGCGCGAGCCCGGAAACTCGTAGAGGTCAGATGGCGTCGCCACTTGCGCGAGCAGGCCCCGGTGCATCACCGCGCAACGCGTAGCGATAGCGAGCGCCTCGTCCTGGTCGTGCGTGACCATGATGAAAGTGATGCCGACTTTTTCCTGCAGCGAGGTGAGTTCCGAGCGCATCTGGTCGCGCAATTTCGCATCGAGCGCCGAGAGCGGCTCGTCCAGCAGCAGCACGCGCGGGCGCTTCACCAGCGCGCGCGCGAGCGCCACGCGCTGGCGCTGCCCGCCGGAGAGCTGATCGGGCATGCGGTCGCCATAGCCCCCGAGCTTCACCAACTCGAGCGCTTCCTCGACGCGACGCTTGGTTTCGTCGGCGGCAACGCCATCCATCTTCAGCCCATAGGCGACATTGTCGGCGACCTTCATGTGCGGGAACACGGCGTACGATTGGAACACCATGTTGACCGGCCGCTTGTTGGGCGGCAGCGCGGCGACATCCTTGCCGTCGATCAGCACCCGGCCCTCGGTCGGCGTCTCAAAGCCTGCCAGCATGCGCAGCAACGTGGTTTTCCCGCACCCAGACGGCCCGAGCAACGCGAAGAACTCGCCTTCGCGGATTTCCAGATTCACATTATCGACCGCCACCACCTTGCCGTAGCGCTTGGTGATGTTCTCGAAGCGAATGATCGCGTTGTCTTTCACGTGCGGGGTCGGCCTTGCGGCGATGGCGGCTTCGGTCATTTCGCTTTCGCTTTCTGATCCTGCTGATCCTGCATCCGCAAACCGACCGCGGTCAGCACGACAGTGACGACGATCAGGATCGTGGAGGCCGCGTTCACTTCCGGCGTCACCGAGAAACGCAGCATGGAATAGACTTTCACCGGGAACGTGATGGTGTCGGGGCCGGCGGTGAAGAAGGTGATGACGAAATCGTCGAGGCTTAGCGTGAACGCCAGCAAAGCGCCCGCGACCAAGCCTGGCTGCATGTGCGGCACGAGCACGTCCCAGAACGTGCGCCATTCACTGGCGCCGAGGTCCTTGGCCGCTTCCTCCAATTCGCGATTGAACGAAGCCAGCCGCGCACGCACCACCGTGGCCACGAACGGGAACGCGAACGAGACGTGAGCGATGATGATGGCCCCGAGATTGAGCGGCCATGGCATGCCGGTGGGCCAGGGCATGACGCGAGCGAAGAACACTAGCATCGCCACGCCCATGCAGATTTCCGGCACCACGATCGGCAGCGCCATCGCCCCTTCCACCGCGGTCTTTCCCGGAAACCGGAACCGCCACAACATCACCGCAGAAAGCGCGCCCAGCACGACCGAGATGATTGTGCAGAAGAAGGCGATGGTCAGCGAATTGGCGAAGGCCTCGATCAGCGAGGAATTGTTGAAGGCCTTTTGGTAATAATCGAACGTGAAGCCTTGCCAGACGATATTGCGCCGGCTGTCGTTGAAGCTGAACACCATCAGGATGATCAGCGGGAAATAGAGAAAGAACAGGGTCGCGCCGACCGCGGCTTGCAACGGCCAGCGGCGATTGTATTCGAGCGGCCCCGGTTTTTCCTTCGCTTGCCGCGCCATCAGCCCCTCCGCTCACTCTTGCGCTGGACGAAGGCCTGCGCAGCTATCGCGAAGAAGGTGAGATACATCAGCAGGAACGAAAGCGCCGCGCCGAACGGCCAGTCATTGGCCTTCTTGAACTGACGCTCGATGACGTTGGCGATCATCTGGCTGTCGGTGCCGCCGAGCAGGTCCGGCGTGAGATAGGCCCCGAGCGCAGGGATGAAGGTGATCAGCACGCCCGAGGCGATGCCAGGCGCGGCCAGCGGAACCACCACAAGCAAAATGGTGCGCATGTGCCCCGCGCCAAGATCGAGGCTTGCTTCCATCAGCGAGCGATCCATGCGGTCGAGCGCGGAATAAAGCGGCAGCACCATGAACGGCAGGTGCACGTAGACCAGCCCCAGCACGACCGCGAAATTATTGTACAAAAGCGTCAGCGGTTCGAAATCCCCGAGCGGTTCCAGCCCTACCATCGTGCGCGCCCAGCTGGCCCCGTTCCAGAACCATTCCAGCCCGAAATTGACGTAGCCGTTCTCGCGCAACACCGCGATCAAGGCGTAGGTGCGGATCAAGAGATTGGTCCAGAACGGCAACATGATGAGCAGCAGCAGCCACGCCTTGGTGCGCGGACTGGCGAAAGCGATGGCGAGTGCTACCGGGAAGCCGACCAGCAGGCACAGCAAAGTAGTGACGCCTGCTATGATCAGGCTCTTGCCGAAAATGCCGAGATACAGCGGCTCCAGCGCACGCATGTAATTCGCGAACGTGCCGGTGAGATCGATCGTGGTCGGGCCGGTGTTCTCGCCAAACGAATAAGCCCAGATCACGCCCATCGGGACGAGAAAGAACAGCGCCAGCCAACCGACCGGCGGGACCGTGATGGCCGCGAAAGCGGCCTTCGCCTGACGCCAGGTTTGCTCCATGATTTAGCTCCCAGCCTGCCCTCGTCGTTGCAGCTGGTACGACACCAACGTTGCAAGCCGAGGCGCATCCCCCTCCCCGCGAGGGGAGGGGGCAGGGGGGGGGGTGAGACGCCAGCCTATGAA
>DPWD01000160.1 GCA_003526465.1 Hyphomonadaceae bacterium | reverse complement strand
CCTGATCTCGGCCGGCGCCGGACGCATCAGCGCCGCTTGCGCGGGCAGGCGCATGGTTTGCCCGCCAGTGCGCGCGAGTACCGTGGCCTCGACGCCATCGCGGCCGTTCCAGTTCAATCCGCCGGACAAACCGAAATTGATGCCGCGATTGAGCCAAGCGGTCATCAGGTCGTTACGGTCCAACCCTTCCGGCGTGACCATGAAGAACAGCGGCTGCACATCGCGCGCCGCCTGCCCGCGCTCGTCCTGCACCTGCACTTCCAGCGCATTCTCGGCGTCGAGCACCACCGTGGAAGCCATCGCGACGCCCCAACGCGCCAGCAGCGGCTCCAGCGACGACGAAGTGGGCGCTCCGGGGATTCCGCTGAAGGGGTCAAATCCACCGCCAGCCTGTTGGGCTGCCAACGATGCGGGATCGAGCGCCACGAACGCGCGGCCCTTGCGCAGTACGAATTGATCGACGGCGTAACTCTGCTCCGGCGAGAGCGGCCAGGGGTGAATGATGGCGAGCACATCGACATCGGGGATCGCGGTGAAATCCGGCGCGAGCTTCACCACCTCCATCATGCGGCCCATCTCGGTGGAGAACGCAGACTGTCCGCTGGGGAAGGTCGGATCGGAGGCAGCGGCGGGATCGAGCGGCAGCGCTGTGATCAGCGCCACGCGCGTACGCTGGGTGCGCTCCAACTCGAAGATGAGGCGCGTGAGTTCGTATTCCAGAAACGCTTCGCGCTGGGGATCGAACGCGGGAATGGTGCGGTGCTCGTCGATCGCGTTGGAAGCGGTCAAGCCGAAATAGATCGGGTCGGCGCCCTGATAGGGGCGCGCCGCCTCTATGCCGGCTTCGACCGCGGCATCCTCCGCTTCGCCGAACGCCTCGACATCGACCTCCACCAGGCGCACCCGTCCGCCCGACTGCGCGGCGAAGGTCTGCAGCATCTCGCGCACGCGCGCGGCATAGGTCTGCACTTGGGGAAACGGCGCGGCGGCGTCGCGGGAATAGTAGAATCTGAACTCCACCGGCTCGCTCAACGCGTCCAGCGTGTGCTTGGCGCCTGAGCTCAAAGTGTAGAGGCGATCCTCGGTCAGATCCAAACGCCAGGAACGGAACCAGGAATTGGCGATCAGATTGCCGCCGATAAACATCAGCGCAAACGCCAAGGCGGCGAGCAAGGCGAAACGGCGTCCGCTCATGGCTTTAGCCTCCCCGCCGCGCGTCGACCGCCAACGCGGTGAAGCTCAAGCACAAGCCGATCAGCGAAAGAAAATAGAACACCGAGCGGAACTCCACGACCCCGCGCTGTGCGGCGTCGAAATGATGCAGGATGGAAAAGCGCGCCAGCGCTTCGGCCACGCCTCCGCCCACGAAGCTGGTGAAGAAATCGAGCACCAACGGCAAGCCCAGCGCGGTCAGCAGAAACGACGCCAGCACCGCGAGCACAAACGCCACGATTTGCGCTGGCGTCAGCGCCGACATGGCCGAGCCGATGGCGATATAGGCGCCCGCCATCAGCAGGCTGCCGAGATAGGCGGTGAAGATAGCGGCGTTGTCGGCTGCGCCGAGGAAATTCACTGTCATCCAAAGCGGGGTGGTCAGCAGCAGCGCGGCGGCGGCGATTGTCCAGGCGGCGAGAAATTTGCCCAGCACCAAGGACCAGGTCGGCGCTGGCAGGGTCAGCAGCAGCTCAATCGCGCCGGAGCGGGTTTCTTCCGCCCACAGCCGCATTGCCACCGCCGGCAGGAACACCATGAACAGCCAAGGATGGAACGAGAAGAACGCGCTCGAGAGTTCTGCACGCCGCTGCTCGAAAAATCCGCCCACCTGGAAGGTGAACAGGCCGATGGCAAACAGGAACACGGCGACGAAGACGTAGGCCGTCGGTGTGGTGAGGTAGGACAAGAGTTCGCGGCGATAAACAGCCGTCATGCTGGCGAGGCCCGGACGTTTTTTCACGCGCGCTCCTCCCCGCGGGTCAGCGTCTCGAAGGCGGCCTCCAGCGAACCGTGCTGCTCGCGCAACGCCGCCGGCGACTGGTCCGCCACGATGCGCCCCTGATCGATGATGATGGCGCGGGTGCACACGGCTTCGACTTCCTCCAGGCTGTGGGTGGAGAGAATGAGGCCGCGGTCCTCGCCGAGCTTGCGGATGAGGTCGCGCACGGCGTGGCGCTGGTTCGGATCGAGGCCATCGGTGGGCTCGTCGAGCACCAGCAGCAACGGATCGTGCAGCAACGCCGATGCAAGGCCAACGCGGCGGCGATACCCTTTCGAGAGCGTATCGATCGGGCGGTTGATGCTGTCGCCCAGGCGCGCGTCCTGCGCGGCGCGCCGCACCGCGTGGCGCGCTGCTTCTCTTGCCATGCCGCGCGTTTCCGCGACGAAACGCAGGAAGCTCCAGGGCGTCATCTCACCGTAGAGCGGCGCGCCCTCCGGGAGATAACCGAGGCGCTCCTGGGCGCGCCTGCGTTCGCGCGCGACGTCGATGTTGAAAATCTTGGCCGCGCCCTCGTCTGGTTCGAGATAACCGGCGATCATGCGCATGGTGGTGGTCTTGCCGGCGCCGTTGGGGCCGAGGAAGCCGACGATCTCGCCCACATCGAGGGAGAAACCCACACCGTCCACGGCGACGCGCCGGCCGAAGGTCTTTCGTAGGCCGTCGACCTGCAGCAACATGTGGATATCGCCTCCCCGAAAAAACGAGCGCGCCTCTTAGGGCGGATTCACCGAAAAGACCACCGCTTCTTAATCCACTGCGGCGCCGAATCGCGGGGCCGGTGATTCCATGCCCGGCTTACGAATTCTCTAACGCACAGAGCCTCGCATACGCCGCCTGCACGCTCCCTCCCAACCCAGAACGGCGTCCGCAAAATGCGGCAACGGTCGCGCGCCGTGCGTTCGAAGCCCTTGATTTGCAGCGAATTTGCGGCCCCTCAACGACAAAGCCCGCGCGGAGCGCGGGCTTTGAAAACTGAAGTGGCCGACCGAAGCGCGCACCCCGGGGGGCTGGGGGGGCTGATGGAAACCGGAGTACGAGCCTTTCTCCGGCCGGCCACGTGCTTAAGTTCGCTCCCGATTGCGGCGGAGGCAAGTCCAAAATCGCGCGCGAACCGTTCCTTTAGGCATTTGTAATGCGAACCGCTCGCGACATTTCGATTCCGTCATGTGCGCGCACGAAACACCGGAAAAAATGAGAGCGAATTGAGAGTGCGCGATTCCACAAAAAAAGCGCCCCGGTGGATGCCGGGGCGCTGAAAGCGTTGCGAATGAGGAAGGATTATTCGCGTGAACTCATGAAGCTCAACAGCATCTGGAAGATGGTGATGAACGCGATGTAGAGATTGAGCGCGCCGAAATTGGTCATCACCGCCTGCCCGCGCGCGTCATGGGCGAGATGGTAATAAGCCTCGCGCAGCTGGTTGGTTTGGGTGGCGACCAGCAGCGAGAACACGATCAGTGTCACCGCCTGCATGATCACTTCGACCATGCCCGACTTGAACAGGAAGAAATTCAGAACGCCGATCAGCAACATTCCCCAGGTCGCCATGATTAGCATGGAATGCATGCCGCTCATGTTGCGCTTGGTGGTGTAGCCCCATAGCGAAAGCCCGCCGAATGCGGCTGCGGTGACCAGAAACGCCTTTGCCATCGCATCGAATGTTACATTGATCGACCGGCCGCCCACGGTTTCCACGCCCACGGCGTTGACCGCAAGGAACACCCAAACGCCGAGCCCGGCGCCCATCAAGGTTACGACCGACCAATAGAGAATGCCCGAGCCGGTGGGCGAAGCGTTGCGCATGAAGAAACTGGAGCCAAGCAGCAGCGCAATCGGGCCCCACTGCACCAGATAGATAACCGGCGCGGTAAGGACGATCTGCGTCACCTGAGGAATGGCGCCCACCGCGTAAGCAAGCGCGGCCGACCACAACAGGCCGAGCCCCATCTTCTGGTAAACGCCGAGCATGAACCGGCGCAGGCCGGGATCAATTGCCGCATCCTCGCGACCCACCGGGATCGAGCCGGCGCGTCCCATATATTGGTTCATGACAATCCTCCTCACGGCGGCCACGCATGCCGCTTGCGGCTCTATATGGCCGCCCTCTTCCACAGCCGCAAGGTACGTGAAAATGGCGCGCGCTGTTAAGATTTGCTGAAATTCTCACTATGATGGGGTGAAACTGTCGGCTTTGCGCTAGGTTCCCGCCGCGCCGGGGGGCAAGAGGTCGAATCGCGCTAGAGCAGCGCGGAGGGGATCAAAACCGGTGGCAGACGAGAACGACCCAGACCGGCCGGCAGACGCCCCACCGCCCTCGCCGGCGGAAAAGCCGCCAGAGGCTACCCTGGAAGGCGCACCCGCGTCCCCGGATGCGCAGGTCCAGGCTGAACCGCCTCCATCGTTTGACACGCCGCTGGAGGAGGCTGCCAAAGCCGCGTTGGCGGCGCTGCAGGCGCAGGCAGAACCGCCGCCATTGGAAATTTCCGAACCCTTGTTTCCTCCTACCGAGCCCGCTCAGGCCGAAGACCTCGTCATCAGCGGCGGAAACCCAAGCGAAGAGATGCGGCAACCGCCCGCGACCCTTGCGGAATCGCCAGAGGCGTTGGGGCCGATCGCGCCGCCAACTGCGGAGGGATTGGGAGACGCGGTGTCGGCGGCGTTGGAAGAGGCGTCCGCTTCCGTATCCGAGCAGGCTGCACCGGCCGACGAGACCGAGTTGCTCGAAACACCCCCTGAGCCGACCGAGGTGTTTTTCGAGGCTACATTAACCGAGACGGTAGGCAATGCGCCGGCTCCGGTGCTCGAAGACGCCGCAACGGCCCTGGAAGAGCCATCCCACCTAATAGCGCCGGCGCCAGCAGCGACGTTCATCGCGACCGCGCCAACCGGTGCGCCGGCGGAAGCGGAGGCGGCGGCGGAACCGGATTTCGTGCAACCGGAGTTCACAGAAACTGGCGAAACCACCCGTTCAGCGCCCGAGACGCAGGAGGATCCGCCGCCGACTTTGATGGAGATGGCCGAGAACGCAGCTGAACCTTTCGAGGCGGAAGCGCCCTTTGAGCCTGCAATGGAGGTTGGTCTGACCGAAGCCGCCGATGAGGCGCCGGCGTTCATGGCGGCCGAACCGATAGTGACCGCGCCAGAGGAAACAAGCTTCGAGCAGGCAGCGCTCGATCACGGTCCGCCCGCTGTGACAGAAACCGCACCAGCTGAGCCCGCATTCCGGGCCGAGCACCCTGTGGCGGCCGCACCAGAAGAGTCGGCCTTCGAACACTCGGCGCTCGATCAGGGTCCGTCCGCTGCGGCAGAAGCCGTCCTCGCCGATGCAGAACAGGCGTACGCGGCCGCGGCGCCTGCCGAGATTGCGCCAGCGGAAGCGGCCTTCGACCCCACGCTGCTCGATCAAAGCCAGCCTGTGGTGGCGGAGGCCCCGCCCGCCGATGAGGAAGCGGCATTCGTGGCGGCGGCGCCGAACATAGCTGCACCGGAAGTAGCGGCATTCGAACCCGCAGCAATCGAGAACGACCCGCCTGCTGTTTCAGAATCTCCATTGGAGCTAGCGCCGCCTCCCGCCGAGATCATAGAAAGCCCGACAACGATTGCCCAATGGGAGACGTTTACTCCTGCAGCCGAGCCTGACGCGGAGGAGATCCTATTCTCGGCGCCCGAGCCTCAAGCAGACACCCTCGCGGAAGCCGAAGCACCCGCCTCGCCCGAGAGCACATCGCCTGAAATCACGCCGCCGCCTCAAGAAGCCGCCGCCTCGCCGGCGCCGGCGGATACTGCGTCGCCGGGCTATTTCCGCGCCGCCGGCGACCCCGACGATGAGCCGGAATCCCCGCCGCCAGATTTCTGGCGTCGCCAACAAGACCGCGCATCGCGCGTTGCCGGGCGCCTCGGCGCGGCG
>DPWD01000315.1 GCA_003526465.1 Hyphomonadaceae bacterium | reverse complement strand
GTCAACCTCGCGCGGGCAATCGAAGCCTTGCGGTCGCTCGGGTATTTGACTGTGGCGCTGGAGGGCGAGGCCGAACTGGAATTGGCCGCCGCGCTCGGCGGAAAGCGCCCGGTTGCGCTTGCGCTAGGCGCTGAGGGCAAGGGCCTGCGCCCCGCGGTCGCGGAGGCGTGCGAGGAACGGGCGCGCATCCCGATTTCGCCGACGATGGAAAGCCTAAACGTTTCCGTGGCAGCGGCAATCGCGCTCTACGAGGCCGCACGCACGGGTTAGCTCAGTGGGCCTTCGCTTTGCCCCCGGCGCCGGCCGCGGTCATTAGGATGCGCTTGGCGAAGAAGAAGATGCCGATCACTACAAGGTAGCCCACTAGCAGCACGCCAACGCGGTTCCAGAATGGCGCCTCCATCAGAGGCGGCAGCGCAATCGCGCTCTGGCCCGCCAGCATGGGCGCGAAATGCTCGATCGCGATGTGGATCAAAACAGCGACGATCGCCGCCGGTATCCATTGCTTCCAGGAGCGCAGGAAGATAGTCGCCGCCAGGGCGATGATCAGCCCCTTGGGATCGTTGATCTGGGCAAAGCCCTCGCGCAAAATTTGCACGGCTTGATCGAGATAGGCCTGCATGTCGTTCCCTCCGGCGACAGCTCAACTCGGCGCGTTCTAGGCGAGCGCGCGGGCGCCGTCCAGCGCGCGCGGGCTCTCAATCGGGCGCGCCCCCGAATTGGCCGCTCCACGCCGCGACGTCGCCGTCCTCGATCTTCTTGAACAGCACGTCCGGCGGCGTGAACGTGAGCCCGCGCGGCAGCGCGTCGAGCAGCGTCTTGTCCGACGCCAGAGGCCACATCCGGTTCTCCTCCGGCACGTTCATCGCATCGAGCACAGCCTTCGCCGCGTCCGGGATGAAAGGCTGCGCCAGGATCGCAAACAGCACCACCAGATTGAGCCCGGTGCGCACGCCGATGGCGGCGGCGTTCGGGTCAGTCTTGAACGCCGTCCAAGGCGCCGCGACTTGCAGATATTCATTGCCGGCAACCCAGAGCGCGCGCAGCTCGGCTGCGGCCTTGCGGAACTCCATCTGCTCGTGGAATTGCGTCAGCGCCGCGAGACGCTGGTAGAATTCGGCAGCGAGCTTTTCCTCCGCGGCGCCCCAGACGCCGCCGTCCGGAACCTTGCCGTCGAACTTGGTCGCCGCGAACCGCGTGATGCGGTTGACGAAATTGCCGAATACGTTGGCGAGGTCGGAATTCACGCTCTGCTGGAATTGCTCTAGCGTGAACGCCGCATCCGAGCTTTCCGGCGCGTTCGCCATCAGGTACCAGCGCCAGTAATCGCTGGGCAGCATGGCGAGCGCCTGGTCCATGAAGATGCCGCGCTTGTCGCGGGTAGAGAACTTGCCGCCATACCAGGTCACCCAGTTGAACGCCTTGAGGCGGTCCACCAATTTCCACGGCTCGCCCGAGCCCATGATGGTGATGGGAAAACTCACGGTGTGGAAGGCGACGTTGTCCTTGCCCATGAATTCGACATAGGTGACATCGTCGGCGCCCTTGTCGGTGCGCCACCAGCGCTCCCAATCACCGCCGCCCGCTTCGCTCCACTCGACTGTCGCGCCGATATATTCGATGGGCGCATCAAACCAGACGTAGAACACCTTGTTCTCGAAGCCCGGGCGCGGCGCTCCGTTCTTGGTGACACGTATGCCCCAGGCGAGGTCGCGTGTGATCGAGCGCTGAATCAGCCCTTCGTCGAGCCATTTATAGGCAATGGAGCGCGCCAACGCTGGCCAGTCGCTCGCCTTGTCAACCCATGCGCGCACGCGGTCCTGCATTTGCGGCTGCTTCAGGAACAGATGCGCGGTGTCGCGCACTTCGATATTGGTTGAGCCGGAGATGATCGAGCGCGGCTTGAGCAAATCGGTGGGATCGAGCAGGCGCTGGCAATTGTCGCACTGATCGCCGCGCGCGCGTTCGTAGGCGCAATGGGGGCAGGTGCCTTCGACGTACCGATCCGGCAGGAAGCGCTTGTCGTCGATCGAATACACTTGCTTGGTGACGCGCTCCTCGATCAGGCCGTTTTTTTCCAGCGCGTCGCAGAAATGCTGCGTCAGGCGATGGTTCGGCGGGTTGGAGGAACGCCCGAAATGATCGAACGAAAGCTTGAAGCCTGCGCAGGCGTCACGCTGAATTTCGTATTGGGCGGCGCAATATTGCGCGACCTCCTGGCCGGCTTCGGCGGCGGCCAGTTCGGCCGGCGTGCCGTGCTCGTCAGTCGCGCAGATAAACAGCACCTCGTGGCCCTGCAGGCGCCGAAATCGCGCATGTACGTCCGCCGGCAACATCGAGCCGGCAAGATTGCCGAGGTGCTTGATGCCGTTAATGTAGGGCAGCGCGGAAGTGATGAGATAGCGGGACATGCACGTTGATAGTGGCGATCAGGTCAGTGCTGCAAGTGCGCCAGAGCGCGCAATCTCGCTGCAAAAGCCTCGGCCTCTGCGGGGGTATCACCGCCGGAAATCTGGATCGTGGTCGATCGAATCGGCTCGGCAATGAACGGGGCGGTGAGGGCGACCCCGCCCACCACAAGTGCAAGCCGTCTGCGAAGATATGTCGTGGTGGCCAAGTGGACTTCACTTGCTTGCACGCCATCCAGACGCACCAGCACAGAGACCTCGCCGGATCGATGCTCCTTTGCGCGCACGGATCTAACGCCAGAGACCGTGAGGACTGGCTGCCGCCTGATAACCTCTTGATTGCGCTCCCGCTCGTTAAGGACGATGACAGTTTCTCCTTCCGGAAACTCTCCCGGTTCGGCGACCAAGTAGAAACCATCAGTCAGTCCGGGAACGGTGCCTTGCGCACGTGCCGATGACGGCAGGAGAAAAGCTCCCAACACGACGCCTAGGATGGATCGCCGCGGAAGGGTGGCCGCTGGAGCCACTGGCTACGGCAATCTCACGAACCCATCGATGTGGGCATCCACCTGCTCTTTCATCCAGGTGTCGCCCTCATTCCAAAAGGCGAGCAACGCAGCGCGGTTCAGGCGCACCCATTCGATCACTTCAGGCGACATTCGATTGATGACGCGCTCAGGCAAGTCGCCGGCGACCACCTTAGGCGGTTCGTCGATGGACACCGAGAAACTCGGCTGGCTGGTCCCAGGCTTCTCGTAGTACTTCACCCGCGGTCCGTGGCGCGCCACGCGCGTGGAAATCCAGATCACGCCCGGAACCCCCGTGCGCGCCTCCGACAAATTGGCCATGTCGTGTACTTCGTCCTCTTCGAGGGCGAGCGAGGTTGCATCTGCCATGACTGTATTCTATAGCACAAAAGCCTGTTGCGCGAAAGTCGCCGCGAGAGATTCGGCCCAGTATGCCTTGAACCACTAGGCAAGCACCGTGACGCGGCGTTCACACCTGCCAGGGCGCCTCTTCGTCATAAGCGCTCGATTCCTTGCCGACTGAAATGTGCAGGTGCTTGTCGTGCGGATTGTCGCCGCCATAGGGCCGCCAGGTCCATGCCGGCACGCCTCGCGCCGGATATGAACTCACGATCTGCCGGTCGAATATGATGTATTTCACGCGCCTATCGCGACTTGCAACCAGCGCGTCCGCCAAGGCGCGCGCGCTGCATTTTTCGGAATCGTTGGTGATATCGATTGCTGTGACGACCGGCATGTCCCCATCGACGATGTAGGCGTTGTGATCGGAGTCTTCGCCCTTGGCGGCGTGGGCCGCATCGCCGATATCGCCGTCGGAGGCTTTGCTTCGTCCCGGACATTTCGCGTCGACCTGAGCACGCAGCTTTGCCAGCGATTTCGCAAGCCGCCAGCGTTGCGGGATCACGTAGGCGGTTGCTCCTTTGAGCTCAGCGTAGTGGCGCGCCATCCGTTCGTCGTATTTGTTCTTGGCGTAGTCCTTGCCATTGTATTTGAAAGCGAACGCCGCCCAATCTCTCCGCTTGAGCGCGTCGATCAGCTCTTCGTGACGGACAAAATCCATAAACACCGCGAGCTGATTGGCCTCGCATTGCGTTAGGTACAACACCAGCTCATGGGCGTTCTTGCAGTGGGTCATCGGAAAATTGAAGCCCATCATCTGGAACTGGCCCCAACTGGTGGCGCGCAGCGCCGCCTCGGGGTCGAGCGCGTAGGCCCGGGTCACACGCGACCAGGCATGGGCATGCTCGGCGCTGCCGTACCCGCCGGCGTCTGCGTTGGACAAATCCGGATGGGAGTGATCGTGCGCGCCGTTGGTGAATTTTCGAAACTTGTGCCGTTCGAACAATACGGTGGGGCGCCCGTCTGGGCCGTAGGCGCCGCGCTCGGCCTCGGTCTTGGCGACCGCCGCGATCGCTTCCCACTCGACC